>JAXHTB010000012.1:0-24957 GCA_034190185.1 Spirochaetota bacterium
CTTATTTTCATAAATCCAGCATTTCCCAGATATCATTCCTCCATTTAGGGTTAATTTCTTTGTTAAATGTCTCTTATTATTATAGAATGACCATATACCGACCTGTTTTCCACCCTTAAATTGACCATTTGATTCTAGCCATCCTTCGATTGAATATACATTCCATTTCCCGCTCATCTTTCCGTTTACAAATTTCCCGGTCATTTTCTTGTTGCCGTTATTATGAAAAAATTTCCATTCTCCAATGCGTCTATCATTGCTATAAAAACCCTGCTCACTTAGTTTGCCATTTGGCCACCATCTGTTAGTTTTTCCATGATATTTACCATCTTTAAACCAGCTTATCTCCTTTGGTTTTCCATTCTCATAGTATTCTTGGGATCTTCCTCTTTTTACACCTTTTCTGTATTCCTCTTCTTTCCATACCTTACCATTTTTAAAATATGATATTTTTGTGCCTTGGATACCTCCAATATCCATACCCTGGATCTTTTGTAGAACATATTTTGCCTTCCACAATAGCTTGCCATTCTTATAAAAAGCTTTCCATTCACCATTTTTCTGACCGCCTTTAAAAATTCCCAGCATACTTTTAGGTCCGCTTTTATGAAAATATATCCATTTCCCCTCCTGTTTATCATTTTGGAATTTTCCTTCAGCCTGTTTTTCTCCAGTAGCCTTGTGATATAGTATCCAATTGCCAGTTTTTAAAAAATTTTTAAAGTTTCCTTCTCCCCGCAGGGAGCCATCTTTCCAGTATATTTTTCCAGGTCCATCCTTTATCTTTTCCTGTTTTGATTTATCATCAACCTCTTTAGTTGTAGTACAGGAAAATAATAGCATAAAGATTGTGAAGGTAGTTGTAAGCCTGATTGCTTTTTTCATTGTTATTTACTCCTTTTAAATTAATATTAAACTGTCATTTTTTATCTTAAAATTTAGCGCCCTTTTGGCGGGATTTAAAGAGTTGAAACAAAGGTGATAAGGAGATTTATAAGATAAGCCCTCCATGGCTCATTTGCCAGCTAATTAAATATTTCGATAAATTACCTCCATGTAATTTATTGAAATTCTGTTGTGCAAAGATATGGAGATAATATTAAATATTTCCATCTTCGTTTCCCTATTATCCCACTTATCTCCTTTTCTTTATTTTTATACTGAGAAATTTTTATTATGAAGAACAATTTTAGTCAATGTAAATTTAAGCTAAATTGCAAACTCCACCCCAAAAAAAATTGCATGTTGGTATATTAAAGGCTGTCATTTTAACAATATCCCATGATGATTTAATATGTCTGCTGATTCTGGTTATTCAATGCAGGTAATTCGATATAAATCCTGTATTTAAAAAAAATAATTGTGCAAAGATAATTATTTAATCGATAATAATATTAGGGTTTAATTGCTAACAATATCATATTTAAATTATATGTATATAATATATGTTAAAATTAAAAAATAATCCTTTATGGAAAAAAAAATACGAGGGGAATATATGATCATTTATCTAGTAATGACTAAAATATCTTCATTTATGCTTTCTGTTTTTTTAATAATAGCATTGGCAGGTCTATTTTCTTGCAGTAAGAAGAAAGTTGCAAATTTAAAGGATGAAAAGGTTGATATCGTTAAAGGTCCAAAAACAGAGGGCGCTTCAACAGAAAAAGAAAAAGAAGAAAAAGATGAAAGTGAGCTTAAGATAAAGCAGAAATATAAAAAATATTTAGGTGAATATCGGATAAATGTGTATGGTTATAAAGGTGTATTTAAATTGAATATTATAAATGGCAAGTTGTCCGGCACAATTCGTTTTCTAAGTTGGGGAAAAGGAGTAGAGGAAAAACTTAAAAACTTAAAAATTCAAAATTCAAAAATTAGCTTTATACGTTCAATATCCACGCAGAAGGATAAGGATAGAATTGGCGCAACGCGTTTTCTATATCAGAGATTTTTTGGAAAATTTTCAAAGGATGGCGATTCCATTCAGGGATATTATGAAGATAGTGGTTCTCAGAATACCTGGCAGGCAAAGCGTTGATTAGATAAATATAATTTTTCAATCAAGGCTTTAATTAAATAATCCGATTTTATAGCTGAATATATATAAATAAACTGGGATATAGATTCCTTTTAATATGAGGTGATAGATATGATGAGATCCTTATGGACTGCTGCTTCTGGAATGGTTGGTCAGCAGTTTAATATTGATACAATTGCAAATAATCTTTCCAATGTTAATACCACAGGTTTTAAAAAGATTCGGGCCGAATTTGAAGATTTGATATATCAGACTGTGCTTATGGCAGGCACCCCGGCTACTGAGGTAACTGAGGTGCCTACAGGAATTCAGGTGGGGCATGGTGTAAAGACAGCTGCAACCCAGAAGATGTTCTCACAGGGAAGTCTTCAAGCTACATCAAACAAGCTGGACCTGGCTCTGGAAGGAGAAGGTTTTTTCAAGATCCAATTATATGACGGCAGTGTAGGATATTCAAGAGACGGATCCTTTAAGATCGATTCAAATCGTCAGGTGGTTACATCAAATGGTTATCTGCTGGAGCCTCCAGTAATACTCCCTGAAAATTTTATTATGAATACATTAACCATTAGTCAGGATGGAAGGATAACTGTAAAGGTAGTTGGTGAAGAAGACCCCATAGAGGTTGGATTGATGGAGATTTATAGGTTTGTAAATCCCGCAGGTCTTAGCAGTATTGGCGGTAATCTTTATAAAACTACACCAGCCTCAGGTGAAGAAATCCCAGGTCAACCAGGTATGAATGGAGTTGCAAAAACTCATCAAGGATTTCTTGAGATGTCTAATGTAAAGGTAGTTGATGAGATGGTAAATATGATAGTTGCTCAGAGGGCATATGAAGTAAATTCAAAGGCAATTCAGGCATCAGATTCAATGCTAGCGACAGCCATCGGCCTTAAGAGATAATATTATTATCACTGTACGGCATAATATTTCAGGGGAATCCAAGAATTTGCCATACAGGCTACTAAAGCAAGCGCCTTTGCTAAATTTAAAAATGCAGACAGAGACAAGCCCTTTTTTTACACCTGTGTCCAAAGCGTCATTTGCTTCCTTTTGTGGATTGAAGTCGAAATCCTGCTATAGATCCTTTATTGCCGAAGGCTCTTGTCTGGTTCCTGTGGAGTGAAATGTATAATTCTTGTATTATAACCTCATTATTAACTATTTTTGTTTTCTGCACTGCTCTACATGCGGAAGTCAGGATGTTTCTGTATCCAAAAATACACCTTAAAAAGAAGGCAGCAACTCTTGAGGATATTGCAGTTATAGACTGTGGAAAGGAGAGCATCAATAGATTTAAACATATTAAAATTCCTCATGTACTCTATTCTGATGGATATCTTGACAGGAAGGAGATCCGTTTATTAATAAGGCAAAGTATTAGCAAACCTGTTTTTATATATGGCAATGCAATTAAGATCAATGTAAATAAGGAAGTAGAAGGTGAGAAAAAGGATAATACTGATGATCCAATGAATATTGTTAAATCTGGTGAAAGAGTTAAGATAGTAGTAATTAATAATGGAATTTTCGTTGAACTGATTGGAACAGCGCTAAAACAGGGCAGTATTGGAGATGAGATAAGGGTTCGCATAAAAGGATCAAAGGTGATACATGGAATAGTAAAAAGGGGGAAGCTAGTGGAGGTGACCCTATGAAGAGCTTATATCAGGTTTTAGCAATAATTATAAGTATATTCCTTTCCCAATCGGCTCATACAAAAAGTCTTTGGAAAGACAAGAATATATATTCTGCATCAGAAAATTTGCAGGTGGGGGATATTCTGGTTTTAAATATTGATGACATCTCCCAGATGAATTTTAATCTGACCCTAAACAACAAGAATTCTTTTAGCATCAGCTCAATTCCAGATACGAATATTACACCTTTTCTTCCAAATGTCTCATCAGATAAAACAATCGACCGCGGAGACAATATAAATATATCAGGCAAGGGAAACTTAAAGATATCTATAGCCTCAAGAATAACAGAAAGACTTAATGGTGGCAAGCACAGGATTGCAGGCTTCAGGGAATACATATTTAAAGACACTACAAATAGATTTATTGTTTCCGGAATTATAGATCAGGCTTCTGTTAATGGCAGGATCATCAGATCTAGTGATGTTGCAGATTTTCGATTGGAGATTGATACTTTTACAAAAGGTTCAGGCATGAAAATTAAAAAGCAAAAGTTGGAAGAAGGCAAAAGCACGGTTGCTGAGCTTTCGGAAGAAGAAAAAGAGAAGTTGATTATGGATTATCTTGAAAGAATGCTTAATGAGTTAAGTAGGTAAGATTATTATGCATTTCCTTAGATTATCATTAGTTATTCTATTTTTTTTCATGCTGATTGGCTTGGCTTTTTCGGAAATAAAGGTTAAGCTTAGAGATATAGCCTATATAGATGGATTAAGAGAGAATCAGTTATTTGGATTTGGATTAGTTGTCGGTCTGCAGGGCTCCGGAGATACAAGATCAGCGCTAATTGAATCTTCATTAAACAGTATTTTAAAGAATCTTGGTCTTGAAAAGGGAGAAGATTTCGGCTCTAAGAATGTAGCAGCAGCGCTATTAACAGCTAAACTTCCGCCTTTTATACGTGGCGGTGACAGGGTAGATATTACTGTTTCATCAATTGGAGATGCGAAATCCCTGGAGGGAGGCATCCTTATTCAGTCTCCGCTGCGGGGCGCTGATGATATGATATATGTTGTTGCTCAGGGCGCTTTATCTCTGTTGAGCGTTAATGAAAGAGGGCGCAGTATCAAAACAGTGGCATGTATTAAAAACGGCGGAATTGTTGAGAGAGAAGTTGAACCCAATATCGTAATGAATAATAGCGTGTCACTTATCCTAAGAAACTGGGATTTTTCAGCAGCAAAGGAAATTATAAAATCTATACAGGATCTATATCCAGACTCTAATCCATCAATTTCAAGGTTAGGCAGGATAAAGATAAATATCCCTAAAAAAATCGATTTTGCAGAGTTTATCTCTTCTATAGAAAATATTGAGATAACACCCTTTCATAGCGCAAGGGTTGTTGTAAATGAGAGAGACGGCACAATTGTTATGGGAGAAGATGTTAAAATTTCAGAGGTTTTAGTAAGTAAGGATGGTATAACTATTAGTACTGAGAGATCTGACAGGAAGAGTAATGTTGCTATATTAAAAGAGACTTCAACAGTTAAGGATTTAATGGATTCATTAAATTATATTGGTGCTTCAACTCGTGATATTATCTCAATCCTGAATGCTCTTAAGGATGCAGGCGCTCTACATGCAGAACTAGTTATTAAGTGAGGTAAAACTATGATCTCAATAAGAGATATGATAGATGTTGATAGTATAAACCTGAATAATGCAAATAAAGAATTCACTGTTAAAATTGACGGAAAAGGAGAGAGCTTTGAAAAGATGCTAAAGGAGAGTGTCTCCTGCATTCAAAAAGAGAGCGAAGTTGATAACCCAGACAAAAAAATTAAGGATAAAAAGATCATGGATCTTTGTGTCCAGATGGAATCGATCCTTGTTGGGCGCATGTTAAAGGAGATGAGGAAAACAGTGCATAAGGGCGAACTTATTAACGGCGGTTTTGCTGAAGAAGTTTTTGAAGATATGCTTTATGATGAATATGCGCTCAATCTTTCAAAGACCTCTAATCTAGGTCTTGCAGCAATGCTTTATGATGAACTTGCCCGGAAATAGCAGGTTTTGTTTCAGGGTATTATATTTAAGAGTTTATAGACTTCAGGATAAATAATAGATAGTATTATATCTTAGATTATATCTCTAGGAGAAACGGTGATGCAGCAGTAATCTCGTCTTTTATATCGGATGAAAGATATAATTCACCTGCATAATTAGACGCAGCCACGGAAAAATTTCAGATTAACAAAGATTTATTTAGGAATATCTTTATTCTTTAGTTTGAATTGATAGCTAAATATTAAAACAAGTTTTCTTAGGGAAGATCGTTTACTACAAAGGTAAACTTCCCATAGCGCTTATCAAACTTTGACCAGCAAATAGACGAAATTCGTTTAACTATAAGCTGAAAATCTATTCAATAAGCCTGCTGCCGGAATCGAACCGGCTACCGCTTCATTACGAGTGAAGTGCTCTACCGATTGAGCTAAGCAGGCATCTGTTCATTTACAAAATAATGGGGCTATGAGCTTATTATTGCAACAATTTTTTTAAGATCGTCACTTTTGATATTTAAGTAATATTACAAATGGATCATTGTATATATTTTAATAGTATAGGAATTTGCATTATTTCATATAATGCAGTTTTAAGGTAAAAAATATATAAGAAAAGTAGATAAGGTGGATGATAGAGAAAGGAAGATGAAAATATTTTATATTATCTCCTTATCACCTTTGTTACACTTCTTCAAAGCCAGCCCTAAGGGCGCTAAATTTTATTTGATTTTTATATGATTAAAAATAAAATAATAATAATTTTTGGAAATTAATTGTAATTTTCTAAGTATACTGATTATTTTATTAATAGAGAGTGAACTCCAATTTATAATTGATTGTTAAAGATATATTATTACATATTAGCGCTCATACCTAAATTGTTACATAAAATAAGACAAATATCCGATATAATAAATAACTATAATAATATCAGATCAGCATTCCGGTAATCTATTTGAGATGAGGTGTAGGATTATTCCTTTAACGCATAGGGATAAATCTTACAGATGCGTCTATATGTCGTATGTAGATAAAAGAAAGCTCCTGCATCCACAGGAATTAGATAATATAATAATTAAATCTTTCCTAATTGGGATATGCTAATATCAATTTATGCTGACAACGTCTCATTTGGGAATATGAATGAATATTTAATGCAAACTAATATCATTGAATTTGAAGAGATCGGAGAGTTTTCAGAAAAGATCGCTCTCTCTAATGAAATCGATCCTGATACCACTAAAGAAGAAGATTTATCAGCTTTGCGTGAAGATGTTGAGATTGAGGATATAACTGGTCTAGATAATGAAATTTCACAGCATTTAGTTATTGTTGATGAATTTGAAGATAATGTCGATATAGTCAACTCTGAAATCGATATTGATAACTCACTTGATCTTGAATCACTTGTTATTGCTGTAGACAATAGGACCTTTATAAAGCCTTATGAAGAAGATAAAGATAAATTACAACCTGCTGAAGATGAAGAAACTGAACAATATGTTGACACAAATGATCAAGATGATAATATAATAGAAGATTATGATAATGAAAAAGACAATGAGATAATTACACTATCTACAGAAGAGTTGACTAACATCCTTGATGATGTTATTGGATCAGATGAAACCAATAGATATACTGATATATCCGAAGTTGACGCATATGAGAAAAGGGATACAAAGCAAGAAGAGGATGTTGAATATAATACACAAAAGGATCTGCATGATGAGATAGAGAATACAATCACTATTGAGATCCCTGATGGGATCAAAGATAAACTTCCTGAGGATTTTGATCTATATAGTCTTAGAGCAATTGATTTAAGAGAAGCTGAAAGGATAGCAAATGAGGACATTCGGTTTTTGGCTGAGGAGGATATAGTTGATGCATTAGATGAACTAGATATCGCTCAATCAGAAAATTTAGAAAACAGTGAAAAAAAGAAGGAAATTAATGTCACTGTTGATGTTGAAGGGGAAAAATCAGATGCACCGATGCCTGCATCTGAGACTTTCACAGATGATATCGATGATGGAAAAGCAGATGAGCTGATGACTGCATCTGATACCTTAACTGATGATAATAGAGAGAAGAAGACAAGTGATGATCTAAATCAATTTGATGCGCAAAATGTAGAAGAGCATTGCGAAATATCAGCAAATAAAGATATGGACGAGATTGAGGGACAAGCTGAAGAAAAGTCGATTGAAACTATAGTTCATATTAATGAGGAGTCAACAAACTCGATGGAAAAAGAAGATAAAATATCAGATAATTCTTTTAATAACGATGATGATATACTAGATATATTTGTCAAGGAGGAACAGAAGATTACTGATGATTTAAATGAAGATGTGAAAGAAGCAGGCATTGATAATAAGGGAGAAATTGATGATAATATTAAAGAAGCATCATTAGAACCTGATCCAGAATTGCGTAGTCGAGAGGAAGAGGGCGAAGCAATTATTATTATTGATCAACTTGGAAAAATAACTCATTTAAATACTCATTCTGAAACATTGTTTGATTACAAAACAAAAGAGGCTGCAGGTGTTGAATTAATCCAGTTATTTGCACAACAATATCGTGAAAAGTATAAACAGGTTATTGCTGATATTGTTAAAGAAGAAGATAAATCCTCTATTGATGATATATATAGAATAATAGCAGTAAAAAAAGATGGAACAGAATTCCCAATAGAATTATCGTTATCTGGTGCGATTATTAATGGGGAATGGCATATTTTAGGTATTGTGAATGAGAACACAGGGATTGAATTTGATAATGAGAGTGATTTCTTTAAAGCTGATGTTCTTAATAAAGATAGATTAGAAAAAGGTGACATTATACCAGAAGAATATATTAATATTGGGAAGGAAGATAATAATGTTTTTATAATTGATGATAATGCTATTGTGGAAGATGATAGGCAAGAAGAATTGATATTTGATGATGAATTGGAGAAATTAGCTTTCGGAATTAATGATGTGATTGAAGGAAAAGCTATTATCCTTCAAGAGCAGAGCCTTGGTGAATATCAAAAACTTCAACCATTATTTGATAGATATAGCAGCTTTACGGAAAGTGTATCTTTTAAAGAAAAAAAGAAACATATTTATATTGAAGATTCAATAGATTTTGTAGATAATACATTTATTGACTCATTCGATGATGAATATATCAAAGATATTGATAAGGAACATAAGGAGATAACTAAGAGTACTAGCTCACTAAGATTAGAATTGTCAGGTCTTTCTAATGAGGAAATGGCAACAATTGAAGATAGCATTTGGGGTAATGAATTTAAAGAGGTCGATCTTGATATAGTTCCTATTATAGCAAAACCTGATATAGATCAAACTGTTGTTGATTATTATATTATAAATGACATCAATCATATTATTGCAATGGATAATAGTATTATAGAGGATGAGAGAAGGAGTATTGAAGAGGATTTGCTTGCTTCAAGCGCTTTGATTTTCGAAGAGAATATAAAAGAAATTAAAGCCAGGTATGATAATTTAAAAGCGGCTAAAACCTCTCAGGAGTTGCAGGATATAAGTGATTTTATTACTATTATTGAAGAAGAGATCGATCCTGATAAAATCGTTAATAATAATCAGATAAAGGATATGAAGGATGTTAAGAAGCTCCTGAAATACCTTGATCAGATTATGGAAGATTTGCCTGATGATGTAATAAAAAATTTTGCTGATTCAGAATATTTTGATCTATACATAAAAGTACTAAATGAACCGGATGCTTAAATATGGGACTTTTAGAAAAGGTACAGGAATACAAAAAGAGCATAAATAGTGAAGGGAAAGAAACCCTTATTGACAGAATCCAGGGACCTGCAGAAACAGAATTTATTGTTGAGGACACTCCTCCATCTTCTGAGATTAACCAAAGGAATGAGTCTATTCCTGATGAAGAAGATGATTTGAGAACAGATGAGGAAATGCTCATTAACAAAGAAGACGCAGATGAATTGCAGTTTGTGATTGACGATGATGAGGATACGACTCATGACAGTGTAGACTACAGCATTTCCCAGATTGATGATGATAGTGATCTCCATGACGATCTTTTTGGGCTTCCGGAGGATGATGACGATCTTTTTGGACTTCCTGAGGATGATGACAATCTTTCTCCGATTTTTGTTTTAGATAAACAAAAGGAAAATGAAAAATCTACGATTGGAATAAAAGAGGAAGATAGAAGTGAATATTCTGGGGATTATAATGAAAGGGAAAATTTTAAACCCCTTGGGCCGGAGGATGAACCTGTATTGACTGATTTGAAAGATACTCCAATAGAAGTAGAAGGAGAAGATGAAATAAAGAAGTCTTATGATGAAAATATATTATCTGAGGACGAGGTTCCTCAAATGATTGATGTGGAGATAATTGAAGATAGAAATGCCGAATCAGCATATCAAGAATTAAAAGTTTTAGATGACGCGGAGTCTAATGAAGAAAAATATGAAATCCCCCAGGTCGAGGATCAGGAAGATAGAGTAAATAATCTTAATGGAGAAATTGATTACCAGATATTATATGAAATTACAAAAGAGCTTGAAAGAGCGAAAACATTGTCAGAATTATTTGATATGTTGATATTCAATATTATGGGGCAGATTGGTGTATCTTCATCTTCAATAATGATACCAGATCAAAACAATATAGAAAAATGGATAATTGTTTTCTCCAGAGGAATAGATGTTAATAAAGATAGTCTTACTTTCGATTCATTATCAAGAATCTTGAATCAAAATGATAAAGATATTATTGATATTGAGGAAATTATTGAAAGTCCTGATTATAAAGATATATATTATCAGCTAATTTCAATTGATTCAAGACTGCTTTTACCATTACGAAATAATGATCAGGTCCTTGGTACTCTGATTTTGGGAAATAAATTAACTGATCTTACATATACTGAAAATGAAAAAAAATTGTTAGTCTTATTAACCGAGAGTTCCGCTGATATTATAAATAGAATTAATACCATAGAGAGTATAATAAATGAAAACACTGAATATAAACGCAATAAAGAAGTGCAGGATCATATTGATAACTTGCAACGTAAAATTGTCAGTGTAAATAGTATAAAAAGATTAAATGAAGTTGTTGATTCAGAGTTTAAGGGGATGGGTATTGAGAGTTATTCAGTATTTATTAAAGACGAAAATGAAAAAAAATATATCCCGGTTCTTATAGAAGACGAAGATCTTCTGCAGATTAAGGAAACAGGCTTTAGCATTAATCATCAAAATTCATTTATGGATTATGTAAACGAATTGAAAGATAGTGTAATTATTGAAGAAATAGAAAAATCAGATATTATTGAAGCAGTATTTACTGATAATCAGATTAAAAAGATTTCTCTTTTGTGGATTTATCCCTTTAGGATTGGTAGTAATTTAGTAGGATTTATTACAATATTTAGACTTTTAAATAGAGATAGGGATAATGAAATTGACATAAAGATGAATAAACTTGCAGGAATACTCATTTTAAATATCTTAAATATAAAAAGATCTAATTCTAATGAATATAGATATACTGACAATATCGAATTGTTATTAAAAAGATTAAATAATGAACTTTCTAAATCTGATGATTTAAATGTCCCATTATCAATTATTTATTTTTCGATAAGGAATTTAAAACGTTATTACAACCTTTTTGGTTATGATGAAGCAAAGAAATTGATTGAGAGTGTAGTCAAAGTAATTAAAGGAAGATTAGAGGAAGCTGATTTTTCTTTCAGGTTATCCAGAAATAAAATTCTTGTTGTGCTGCCTGGGAAGGACAAGAAATATGCTGTTCCCCTTGCTAATGCTATAAGGAATGAGATCCTTCAGGGATTTACAAAAAAAGAGATGCAGCTTCTTATCACCTATCTAACTGCGGAATATCCCGAAGAAGGAAGTGATCTCTATAGTCTTCTTGATAATATTGAATTGTAATTTAAAGATCCCTTATTCCTGAAGTCTTTTATCTTATCAGGATTCCCGGATTTATCGGTTTTTTTCTTTTCCTTACTTCAAAATGCAGATGAGGGCCTGTTGTTCTGCCAGTATTCCCAGAAAGGGCTATAATATCTCCCCTTTTCAATTCATCCCCTTTCTTTGTGAAAATCTTACTAAGATGTCCATAGTAACTGTAGTAATCATGAGAATGTTTCAGTATAACAAGCAGACCATAACCTCCTTTATAGCCAGTAAAGAAGACCTTGCCAGATCTTGCCGCAAAGACCTTTGAACCTATTGGCGTTGCTAAATCTATTCCATTATGAAATTTTATTCTTTTATAAAAGGGGTCTCTCCTTAGTCCGAATTTGGAGGTTCTGCGTCCCTTCTTTAGTGGGAATTGAAATCCTACACCAAGAAAAAGTGATCTCTCAGTATTAGAAAATTTGGCACAGGGTATAAAAAGATAACTGCCAGGTTTTTTATTTTTTTTATTTAATTTATATATGTATTTTGCATCGACAGCGAATTTTTTTGAAATAGTATTGATTTGGGTTGTATTTTCATCTTTATATATAATTCCACGATAATTAGGTATATATATCATTTTCCCAGGATAGATTTCCTTTGGGGATGCAAGAGAATTAATAGATGCCAAAGTGTCGATGTTTTGAGAGGTTCTTGTTAGTATCTCCCAAAAATTTTCATTTCTTTTTACTTTATATTTGTAAAATTTAAGTTTTGGAAGCAAATTTGGATTTTTATTACTCTTAATAATAATGATTGATTTTCTTATATCGTTTCTTAGAGCTTTTACGCGACTGTCTTGGAAATCCAGGGTTTTTAATAATTTTATATCATTTGGAATTGCATTAGTGTTAAAATCGAATGAAATTATACTGATGATAAAAATAATTATGATAATATATTTAGTATTGATTTTCATATCATTGTTGACATATTATAGATTCTTTTGTTTTTTAGGATATGATTGCAAAAGGATATTTGAAGAGGACGACTCTTTTTCTTGTTCCTGAAAAAGTCCCTTCATTTTTGAACATCGGTTATTTTCAATAAATATTAAGTATTAGATCTGTGTAAATTTTAATTTGTGTATTTTTATTTAGAAAATAGTTGTAAATTATATTATTGTTTATCTATAATATTCAATTGATAATATTTACACTAATATCGTATATACTTTTTTTAACATTCATAATAATTCTACATAAAAAATCAATTTAGGATTAGATATCAGGATTAAGAATGGGAGATAATAATAATCCAGAGCAGATTGTGAAATCAATTAAGATCCTTGAGGGTGTCTTAAAAACATCGATAGATAGAGCACAGAAAATCAGGGTTAAGAATGATATAAGTAAATTAAGAATTAAATTACGTGAGATGTATCCTGATGCCAATTTAAAAGAATTGGAAAATGCGGTTATATCTAACATGATGACTATTTCAAATAATAAGAGGAAAAAAACATTAAATGATTATGAGTTTCTTTGTAATATTGATATAATTGATGTTTCACCATATATTGAAGACAGAGAAATAAATGAGGCTTCGAGTATCTTGAAGTATTTTGAGGATAGGATTTGGGGCATATTATCTGATCAACATACAAAGCTAGATTTTTCAAATTCAAGCGAAAGAGATGCTCTTTCAAGGAAGATCGACGAATGCAATAGAACCTTTAAAGCCTTTTGCCTGACACTTGAGGATATAAAAAAAGCAAAACCTGGTGAATATCTCACTCAATTGATTATGATACGCATCAGACAAGGACGCCTTTTACTTTTTGATATTCATAGTTTCTATAAATCCGCTAATGAATTTATCTCAGATCTTATTCAAAACTCAATTGAGGGAGGCACTATGATATTAAATCCAGATGAAAGGGTAGAGTATGCTGATTTTGAACAATTTAAAACCTTTGAAAATTGGATACTGCTTGATGCTTTAAAAGAAACACAGGATTTTATTAATGAAGCTCTTGAGGCAATCAATGTGCCTGAAATATATTAAATTATTTATTTATAGGAAATATATATTTTTTATGAATAATGAGGTTTTAAATGGTTAATTCAAAAAGTGGCGGAGATTTATCAAATAACACCATTGGTGAAAATTCATATTTTACCGGAAGTTTTCATATAAATGGTTCTCTTAGAATTGATGGGCGTTTTGAGGGGAAATATCTACAAGCTGATCAACTTTATATTGGGCCAGATGGAAAACTAATGACAAATATTAATGCAGTATCAATAATTGTTGAAGGAATAATTATCGGTAATATAAATGCCAGTAACAGGGTTCTTTTAATGCCTACTGCCAAAATACTCGGAGATATCAAAACCCCAGAACTTATTATTCAGAACGGTGTAATTCTTGAGGGCAGATGTGTTATTTCAAACGATCTGAAATCTTCCGCAAAAAGATTGATTGAGAGTGAATATAATAAGAATAAGTTGATACCAGAGGATTTATTTGAAAAGACATAATATCCGTATTGGCATAACAATTGGAGATCCTGCTGGAATTGGGCCTGAGGTTGTTTTAAATGCCCTATCCTCTACTTATGATGCAGATATTACACCAATTGTCATTGGCCGTTACGATGTTCTTTGTCAGTTTTTCCCAGACCTTATATATGATTATGAAGTAATTGAATGCAATGATGCAGCATCATATATATTCTCTGATAAGAAATATATATGTAATATACCTCTAGATATGCCGCTCCCTAGTCCTGGCAGCGGTAATATAAACTCCGGCATTGAATCAAAAAAATATATTGATGAAGCGATTAAGTTGTGGGAATTGGGTATTCTAGATGCTATTGTAACAGGACCTGTTAATAAAGGATTCATTTCGAAGTCGGGCATTAAATTTACAGGGCATACTGAGTATATTGCTGAATCTATTCAGCAAGAGGAACCCTATATGATGATGTTTTCTAACGATTATAGGGTAATTCTCATTACCACACATATACCAATTTCCAAAATAAGAGAGAAGATTGACGTTGACAAGATATATAAAACGATTACAATTGGATATCAAGCTATATCTTCAATTGACGAAGGTAATATAAAGTTAGCAATAACAGGACTTGATCCACATTGTGGAGATAATGGGGCTATTAGCGATTTCGATATAAATATAACAAAAAAGGCTGTAGAGATGGCGTTGGCTGACAATATAAATATTGAGGGACCCTTTGCCGCTGATACACTCTTTTTACCAGCTAAATGGAAATCCTATAATCTTGTAATAGCTCAATATCATGATCAGGGTTTAATACCTTTTAAGACATTAACCTTTGATTCAGGTGTTAATGTTACTCTAGGGCTTTCTTTAATAAGAACATCAGTAGATCATGGCACAGCCTATGATATTGCAGGGAAGGGAATAGCAGAATACTCAAGTATGAGAGAAGCAATAAAACTTGCTTATAAACTTGTATTAAAAAGATCGAAAGATGATAGCCTCAAGTAACTTCTAAAAGAAGGTTTATCTTGAAAGAACTACTTTCCTTGCTTCTATTGTAAGATTTTCGATCATTTCGACCATAGATTTCCCATTTGCCTTAATAAAATAGATATCCTTAAGTTCGCCTTGATGTTTTATTTTTAGTATTGCCTCTATGCTTCCTTTTTGAATAGCGCTTTTGATATTGGAATTCTTATTACTGGGAAAAAAGAAAATTTCCTTTCCAGAGCTATAGCTGAAAATTACTATCTCAATCAGGTTAGAGCTATAGGGATTTTTATTGAAAGTTTTATAAAAGATATTCTTAATCTCCTCTTTGCTGATCTCTTGAAGTGTTTGAATTGGGATTGTTATCTTAATTAAAAAATCATCGGTTTTAATATTATGACTGCATGCTAATAGGAGAGTTATAATAATTATAAAAGCGTGAAATCTTGTATTCATAGGTTGTTTATTGTGTATCTATTATTATCTTGTCAAGGAAAATCGATGTGATCCTAAAGCATAGGTTTTTGAGTATTTTTATTCTACAAACTGGATTTTCTATTATATACAAGGAAATATATTCTTAATAAGGAACTGGTATAGCGTGGGTAATATATTATTGATTAAATCGATACTTATTTTTATTATACTTTGGGGAGCCTCGTTATTACTATTATTTTTTAGGGGCAGGATTGAATATTTCTGGAAAATTATTGCTAGTCTTATATATATATTCTATATCTGGTTCTTTTTTGATGAAATTTCATCAGGTTTTTTATCGCTTCAATCCGGGTGGTATCCCGTAGTTATTGGTTTTCTAAAAGAATTGTTATCCTTATCCTTTATAAACATGTTCTTTTTTTGGCCCTTGGCTTTAATTATTATATTTTATAAGGCTGATGAAATCGGCGCTGAAAATTTACTTAAATTCATGTGTATTTTAACACTTGTTTTATGGATTATTTTTGTTATATATGTCTATTTTAATAAAGGTATTAATGAATTCCTCTTTGAACAATTAAGAAATATGATCCCTTTTGCTAATTGATATTTTTTAACCTCTTTTTATCTGCCTAAAATTTTAAATCAATTGCATAACTGCAAAAAGTTGATTACAATCCTTTTAACAATGAAAAATTACTGACGAAAACAGTCTTTACATCAGCAATATGTATGATAATTGAGTTGTAAGGAAATATATTTTAATAACGTACTAAAGCTCAATCTCCGATAATTATAAAAATAAAGTAGATATGAATATATTGTTAAGGACAGTCTGGAGTATGCGGCAAAAGTTATCAGGAAGATCGATTTCAATAGGTATAATTATCATTACAATGATATATTATCCAATTAAGTCTTCTTTTTCGTATCAAAAGAGGGATTACCGTTCCCGATTTCGTGTCTCCTTATATACTGACAGTCTTTCTTTCAAGTCAAATGTTCCTATAATCCTGAATATTCGTGTTGATAATATATCTAACAGAAAGGAATCTTTTTACATATATGATGAGGTTTATACCAGCTTCCAACCAGTAATTTATGACATAAAGGGAAGGGAGGCTGAAATTATTGTACCGTATAGATTAAAACAGATAGGAATAGATAAAGTATTAAAAAACCAAAACCCTAGAGTTATTACACTTTCAACAAACGAGTCTATAATACATTCCATAAATTTAAGGAATATATATAATCTAAAAGTGAACACTATTTATCGTGTTAAAGGTTTTTTCTTTCCAAGGGTTAAAAACCACATTGCTATTCCTAGCGATAACATATTAACCTTTAAGGTACTAGAGTCAAAAGCTGTTGTTAAAAAGAGTGAGATCAAGAAAATTGATCACACAATAACACCATCAGAAATTATTTTACTTGTTTTATCAGCAGAGCAAAATGGTGATTGGGATAAATATATTAAATATTTTAAGCTTGAAAATTATATAAACGCTTTTCCAAATTATGTAAACATTTATAATAAAGCTGATGATAAAAAAAGGTTGAAAATAATAGGGAATTTCGTAAAATTTATTACTAGGAAAAGAAGTGACTATATACTCAGTTTCAATATATTGAATGAGTCGGTATTCAGAGAAAAAAATATTGCATATGTAGAAGTTGAAGTTAGAAGATTTGGTCTAAGTAAACCATTTATTTATAAATATAAATATACTATGCAGATGTATAATTATTTCTGGTTAATCATAGATGTAGAAGCAACTGTGAGGACGGTAAAAAGATCATGACAGAAATGCTTTCACAGGATGAGATTGATGCCCTGTTAACCGCCATTTCAACTGGCGACATGGATACTACTGATTACTCTGCTACAAAAGAACAGAGAAAGGTAAAGATATATGATTTCAGACGTCCTGATAAGTTTTCAAAAGATCAGATAAGAACACTTCAGATGATGCATGAGACCTTTGCGCGTCTTACAACAACAGCGCTTTCCGCACAGTTGAGAGCGTTAGTAGGCGTTCATGTAGCTTCTGTTGATCAGTTGACTTATGAAGAGTTTATTAGGTCAATCCCCAATCCTACTACCATAGCAGTAATCAATATGGATCCATTAAAAGGTTCAGCTGTTCTTGAGATCGATCCCTCAATTACATTTACTATTATAGATAAGCTCTTTGGAGGAACAGGAGAATCAACAAGGATAAGTCGGGAGTTAACAGATATTGAACTTTCTGTAATGGAAGGTATTATAGTGCGGATTTTGGGTAATTTAAGAGAGGCATGGTCCAATGTAATTGACCTAAGGCCTAGATTAGGGAATGTTGAGACTAATCCCCAATTTGCCCAGATTGTACCCCCCAACGATATGGTTGTATTAATTACTTTAGAAACAAAGGTGGGTGAAGTAGAAGGAATGACTAATCTATGCATTCCATATATTACTATTGAGCCTATCATATCTAAGTTGTCGGCTCAATACTGGTATTCAAGCATCAGAAAGGGAGCGTCTGATGAAAATGCCGCAACAATCCAGAATCGGCTGGAGAATGTGGAGTTGATGATTGTAGCTGAGATTGGGGAGGTTCAGGTAAGCATGAAAGAAGTTTTAGATTTAGAGGTTGGAGATGTAGTAAAACTACCAGATGCTAAGATAAATTCCGACATGGTTATTAAGATTGGCGGGAGAAATAAATTTAAGTGCAGACCGGGTGTAATAGGCAACAGGATTGCAGTTCAGATCGGTGAAAGCATAGAAGACATTCCAGATGAATTACTTATTGGGAAGAGAGGTGAAGAAGAAGGTTAGTAAAATATTTATTATTCTTGCTGTTTCATAGTGCAATGCTGCATAAATTTGGTGTTGATAACTAATTAAAGTAATAAATCCGAAATCCGATACAATTTTGAGTGAAATAAATTCAAAATCCCCTTATTGAATTTTCTTATAGTTTTAGCTATAGATTATTGATTCAGCCTGTTCAGGTAGGGTAGAGGGTTGACAAATTTGGTGCCAATTTTTACCTGATAAAAACATAGATGCCTTTCGGCTTCACCTGTTTTACCTACATAACCAATTACATCTCCTTTTGATATCTTTTGTCCAGGTTCTACTATAACTTTTTGGCAATGTGAATAATAGGTATAGAATCCGTATTTATGTTTTATTGAGATGATCAGTCCGAATTTCGGATCCCATTTAATATCTCCTACTTTACCAGGCGCTGTCGCATATATTTTCGATCCAGGAAAAGCAGCAATATCGATCCCATTGTGAGGTCTCATACGAAAGGAGTGTGGAACAGTCTTTTCTCCGTATTTCATTACTATATATCCATCAACCGGCCAAATTGACGGAGTATTTTCTATTATCTTTTTCTGTGATCCAAGGAAATCTTTTACTTTTTTCATCACCTCTTTTATTGTTTTTAGTTCATGCTTCATTTCCTCGATGTTCAATATCTCCATAGGAGGAGCCATATCGTCATCTTCTATTTTCGGTGTTACAGGACTGCCTCCGCCTTTAGCCCATAGAGAACTGGCATTATTATTGGGCGCTAAAGAGTATAGGCACGCGATTCTAGGTTTAAATTCTTGAAATTTATCATAAAGTTTATTAATCTCTTCTTTGAATTTTTTAATATTATCCTTGGAGTTAGCTCCATACATTTTAAGCTTGGAAACACCTTTTGTAGTTGAAGCATGATTAACGATTACTGTTGAAGTTATTGTAATTATAATTGTTAAAAGAGAAATAATAAATATAATTGTATATATTCGTATATGAAAACTAATTATTTTTTTCTCTGAATGAGGTATGAATAATATTGTAATACATTCACGGCCCTTTCTTAGCATTGTTGTTATCCAATTATGGATATTGTAAGTGATAGGGCCAAAATATCGCTTTAAAATGCTTTTAAGAAATAGCTGTAGATCATTCAGATTAGAATCCTTAAAAGGATTTAAATCCATATCATCCCTCTTTGTAATGTATTTGTTTATACAATAATCTGAATCTAAGCAAGAAATTTGATTCATTATATATTAAATACATTTAACTTAATGTTAGTTCTTATAGGATCAAAACCTTAATTTAGGAAAGAGAATTATAAGTGCAAATATATATCTTCCCAATATATTGATTAACTAATATAAAATCTATATATATCTATATTAAAAATAATATAATTCTTTGAGTATTGAATAAATATTATATTTGTTATATTATAAATATCGGTATAGATTGTCAAGTTTATTATTTTAATATTAAATAACAACGAAAATAGATTAAAGTCATTTCGGTACTAATATTTATGGTAATCAGCTATTTAATATAATATCGATTGTTAGTAAAAACTGATTTAACAATATTCTATAACTTATTATTCTTCTTTCGAATAGTATGAACTTCTTTTAAAAAATAATAAAAAAAAATTCTAATGGAAAAATTTAAGATGTCGAAATTAAGAATAAGGATAATTTTCGAAATTTTATCTGATAGATAAAATAGTTTATATAATATACATAACCGCGTATAATCACTCCTAATAGGACATATTCGACGATATCCCCCTTTAATATATTGCTTATTCAAGCCGATTATTTTATCAACAATCAAGATTTATTTGATCGACATGGAGGTCGTTCAATAACAAAAGCTTTAAATTCATGGAGGAATTGAAGTGAAAATTAGTCTTAATCATTCAGTTAATAATACTTCAAGCGCTTCAAAACTTCAAGTTAGTAAGACCACAACATCCCTAATAGACCTTTTGTTTAGTAAGAGTACTCCATATTTAAATGAAAATTCTATTACACCTGTTACTGTTGGAAAGGATAAACTTCAATCGATTCAACTTAAGTTATCAGAAAGAATAATTGAAAACAATAATCGTTTAAAAAATATTGTTTCTCTGTATATCTATAAAATCATCCTTTATATTTTTAATAAAAAAATACACTTTGTAAAATCGTGTAATACTCTATCAAATTCTAGATGCTCTTCTGAAAATAGTACTATTAGTAATATGGAGTTTAGATTATTGACAACAAGCAAAATGATACATTAAGGGGTTTGAAGAATTATTTTTCATAACACTGAAAAGGGATAGAATAAATTTATCAATTATTAGTTTTTTTGTATTATTTTAACTAATTTGTTGAGAGTAAAGGATCTTTGAAAACTGTATAAAGTTACTGTAAGCATCTATTATGGGAGGGTGTGATGGTTGCAGTAATAGATTTTGAGGTATTCCCTTAAAATTTTGCAACCTGAAATTAATACCTGATAGGGAGATCAGGTTAATTATTCAAAGGAGTGTCTTAATATGATTATCAATCATAATATGAGTGCAATCAATGCTAATAGGGTTTTAAAATTTAAGCATTGGGATGTTAACAGGTCAATGGAAAGACTCGCCTCTGGACTGCGTATTAACAGAGCAGGAGATGACGCATCTGGTTTGGCTGTTTCCGAAAAGATGAGAACTCAAATTCAAGGTTTAAGGCAAGCGGAAAGAAATACTGAGGATGGAATGTCTTTTGTTCAGACAACAGAAGGTTATCTACAGCAGAGCGCAAGCATTCTTCAGCGAATTAGGGTTTTAGCTGTACAATCATCAAATGGTATTTACACTCAAGATGATAGACAACTGATCCAGGTTGAGGTATCTGCGCTGGTAGATGAAGTGGATAGGATCGCGTCGCAGGCTGAGTTTAATAGATTCAAACTGCTTCTTGGTGAGTATTCAAGGGTCAATCCAAAGGCAAGTATGTGGTTCCATATGGGACCGAATATGCATCAAAGGGAGAGGGTGTATATCGGAACTATGACATCAGAAGGGCTGAGTCTAACAGATAGAACCGGAAGGATACTTGCTAATGTAAGTACAGCAGACAATTCTAACAGAACAATTGGGATTATCGACGATGCTCTACA
Organism: Spirochaetota bacterium; assembly: GCA_034190185.1. Taxonomy (GTDB): domain Bacteria; phylum Spirochaetota; class UBA4802; order UBA4802; family JAFGDQ01; genus JAXHTB01. The sequence goes on from JAXHTB010000012.1 coordinate 21,623, forward strand.
TAAGATCGCAAAGCAGAGAGCGGACCTTGGAGCCTATTATAACAGGCTTGAGTATGCTGCAAAAGGATTAATGACAGCATATGAAAACATTCAGGCATCCGAAAGCAGGATCAGAGATGCTGATATGGCTGAGGTAATGGTCGATTTTACAAAAGATCAGATTCTTGTTCAAAGTGGCACTGCGATGCTGGCTCAGGCAAATATGAAAACAAGAACGATATTACAACTGCTAGGTGGTTAAAGAATAATTTTTAAAAGGTCTTCATAAGTGCAGATGAAGATATATAAACTTACAGTATAAAAAGATTATTTTTTTTGATAGGGAATACTATATTTAAAAACCCGCTCAAGATTGAGCGGGTTTCTTTTTTCATTATAATTTGATTTGATATCACTCTGAGGTTTTAGTTCATCGCTTCTCCTAATAATAATTTTTATTAGGAGAACTTATGATTTTACATTAAATCATCTGTATTATAAACGATATTATATTTTACTTGATCTATTACAGCTCAGAGGCCATTGCCCTTGTGCCGATGCCGATATAAAATCCTAAGTCGTATGCATTGCTGACTTCCTTAGAACTTTCATCGAACTGCTGGTTTGTAATATTCCACCCGAATCGTCCTTCTATATCGAGGAATACTGCCTCTGCTATAGGCAGATGATATCCCATAATGCCGTTTACCCAAAGATCAATTTTTTTATCAGGCTCTTCTGCTCCACTTGGTGTCTCAGCGCTTACCAGATATTTCCCAGCAAGGCCTGCGCCAACATATAGTCCCCCAGTAGCTACAAATTTAGCAGATACCATGGGTAATAAAAAGTGATTTATATAATCATCCTCATCATCATTTACCATTCTTTGATATTCAAATCCGAATCCAAGCCAGAAGTTACCGGAATTCAGATTGTATTCCCCCTGAACCGCAATTCCTTTATTTTCAGAGTCATCAGCGTTATCTTCATCAAAGGATACTGTATAAATTGGAATATATCCAACCTTTAGCAGAACAAGGTCTGTTGTAAGATATTGAGCATTGGCTATAAAGGGTAGAGAGAAAACAAAGGCAACTACAAAAATAAATTGAAATAATTTGGATTTCATTTAAAATCCTCCTTGTAAAAAATTTTTTTATATGCTGATTAATTTATTAAAATGTACGAAAATATTAAGTAAAGTCAAGTTTATTTTGTATTTTTTTTGCAGGCAAGATTACTCTTAAATTCAGGAATAGATATATATTATAGCGCATTTAAATATTTTTGTTTATTTAAAAATATATATTTATTCCCACTATAATCGTAATGATTTTTCAATAATTAAATTTTGTGACTGCTCAGCAATATTTAAAATGATGTGTAAAAAGAAGAGGATGTGGAGATTATTAAGATATGGAGATGATGAAAAGTGTTTTAAAATTTCCTCAATCTCCTCCGTCTCCTTATCTTGCACTTTTATAAAAATTCAAAATATTCAAGCAGTTAAGAGATAGCTGAGTAGTCACTAAATTTTTATTGCATTTGAGGTTATAGATGTTCTATATAGACACAATACAATAAATTAATATAAAACAAGTTTAGCTGTTATTATGCTTTTTTCAATTATATTGTTGAAATGAATTAAATGATATTCAAAGCTTAGGGCGCATTATTTATCTGTAAAAATAACACTAAACTTTTTCCGTAAATCTATCTCATTTAACACCATAAACATTTATCTTACAATAATCTTGGAGTTACGCAATGGAAATGATGATTGAAATAGTAAAACATACCATTATGATCACTTCATTTGTCTTTGTAATGATGCTGATAATTGAATACATTAATGTTTTAACAAGCGGCTCATGGCAGGAAAGTTTAGCGCAAAGCAGATGGACACAGTATCTAATAGCAGCGATTCTTGGAGCAACACCTGGCTGTTTAGGCGCATTCATAGTCGTAACCATGTATTCCCATAGAATTATTACCTTAGGCGCTCTTGTAACAGCTATGATTGCTACATGTGGAGATGAATCATTTGTTATGCTGGCAATTATACCAAAAGATGGCATTATAATAATCGGAATACTTGCTTTTATTGGAATTCTCTTTGGGATCATTGTAGATCTAATTTATAATGAAAACAGAAAGAAAGATGTCCCAGGATGTGAAGGACTGGCACAGCATCTCCCGGACTATTGTAATTGCTATCCAAAAGGTGAAATACTTAATCAGTGGAAGAACTGCACAATCTCAAGAGGAGTTTTATGTATTACAATTTTTATTCTTATATTCCTATCTATTTCAGGGCAGATGGAACCACATGAGTGGAACTGGGTTAAGATTACAATATTATTTACAATGTGTATCGCATTATTTATTGTAGCAACTGTACCTGACCATTTTCTTGAAGATCATCTATGGGATCATGTTGCTAAACGACATATCCCTCGAATATTCCTTTGGACATTGGGAGCTCTTATAGTAATGCACATATTGATTGATTTGCTGAATATAGAGGGATTGATCAGGGGAAATGAATGGTTTACTATGATAATAGCTGGTTTAGTTGGACTTATTCCCGAATCTGGACCTCATTTGATCTTTGTTACTATGTATGCAAAAAAAATAATTCCTATCAGCATCCTCCTTGTTAGCTCAATTGTTCAGGATGGACACGGAATGCTTCCCTTACTGGCGCATTCGCGACTCGATTTTATTAAGGTAAAGGTGATAAATTTAATTGCAGGATTGATTGTAGGTTCAATATTGTTGCTTTTAGGTTTTTAATTACTTAAGGTATAAATTATGGTGATTTATTGTAATGGATCATTTTGATGTTTTGGTTATTGGACGCAGTTGTGTTGACTATATTCTAGCTTTAAAGAAGTTTCCTAAAGAAGATCAGAAGCTTCCTCTTGATTTCAGATTAATTGAAGCAGGTGGACAGGGGAGCACAGCCTCCTGCTGTATCTCTAAACTTGGCGGAAAAGTAGCTTATGTTGGGAAATTAGGCGATGATGAAGGGGGTAAGTTTTGTTTAAAACGCCTTAATGATTTTAATGTTAATACAGATTTTATTGAGATTATTCGGTGATGCCCCCGCCCACCACACAGAAGGGCGCCTCCGGCTTGGCGCTCGCGAGCCAGGCGTCTCCGTTCGCACGCCAAGCCAGAGCCCAGCGGTCGAGTGGCTTGATGGGAATGAGTCGGGGCCCCGACACAGCCTGGCACACACCACCGAGGTCGAGGCTGATCAGCCCGGCCTCTAAGCGCTCGCCGTTGCTGCACTCCAGGGTGCGCCGCAGGGGATCCAACCCAGTCGCGCTGGTTTGGACGAGCTTGACCCC
>JAXHTB010000120.1:0-9817 GCA_034190185.1 Spirochaetota bacterium
GGCGAGATCTCTTCTCAGCAGAGTGATGTTATAGTCAACTAGACTCTTAAGCTCCTGATGACCCATATTTATGTAGTTATCAAGGGCAAGCTTTAATTGCACAGCATTATATCTACCCTGTTTAAATTTCTTTAATAATTGATTATAATAGTTCTTTGACAACTCCTTTGATTGCCTGTTTTTCTCATAGACAATGAACATAACATCACACTGTTTGACTATTGAATCAATTTCATCACTAATCTCCTTTTGCAGCCTCTTCAGTTCAATGCGATTTTTCCTATAATCCAGCATAGCCTTGCTCACCCTGGCCACAGCTTGATCATTCCCAAGTGGATAGCTTGCCTTAAAGCCTATTGACCATTGCTTATTAAAATCATTAAAAGTCTCTGAATATCCTTCATTGCTATAATCATCAAATCCTGCGCTAAAATTTAATGTTAATGAGGGTTCAGTATTATGGAAAGCGATTTTATATTCCAGCTCAGAATTTGCAAGAAGCGTCCTCTGATTAGCCAGGTCCATTCTTTTTAATAATGCATCCTTCAAAGCATGATCAAAGGTCACCTTTGGAGAAGTTGTCTTAAATATCTTTGCAAGATCGAAATCAGTGCCTATATCAAGGTTCAGTATGCGCGCAACAGCCATCCTGGCATCGTACAAATTCTTTTTCGTTATCTCATAGGCATTTTTACTTTGCAGTACTTTACTATTCCAGTCGAAAAGCTCTTCCATCTCTGAAAGGCCAAGAGACTGTTTTTTCTTAATGAGATCCCTGATGTCGATTGTGCTCTTTAGGCTTATCTCAGTAATTTCAAGGCTCTCTTCTGCAACCAGAATATTCCAGTATCCGATTAAGGCATCAACTAATAGATTCGCCAGGTGCATTCTAACACCTTGCCTTTGTATTTTACCTAAATTTGCAATCTTTTTTTCACTAAGTCGATCAGAAATTCCAAAGGTGTTCTTTAAAATCTCCTGCTGAACTGAAACAATCAATCCTGACTGATACCCTTTACCACCCATTTCCATTGATCCTAAAGCACCGGCATCTATTTGAGCGCCAGATACATTCTGATACATACTGCTTAAACCAACACTAATATCTGTGCCTGTTCTGAACTTCCTTGACACTCCTGCTTCAAAATTATACTGTGTAGTCTCTCTTCCTTGAAAGGATGACGAAGGATCTTCAGAGGAATTTTCAATTGTAGAGTAATCTGATTTCCCATAAAGATTGTAATTAAATTTACCCTTATAACTATTCAGATCAATTGATGAAGCTTTGTAATCGAGTAAAGCTTTCTTTACATCAAGGTTCTGCTTTAAAACAAGATTCAGCACCTTCTTAATATCCAATCTCAATTTCTTGTCTTTTTTTAATCTGTCTGCCAGGCTTTCTCCCTTTATTACCCTATTCTCCTTTGATAATTTTACACTATCCATAGAATAGAGGATATTGTATATCATCATAAAAGATAAAAAGAAAGGAAAGATCAGCTTCAATCTATTCTCCATTATTTCCTCCCAAATTTCAAGATTACTTCAGATTTTCATTTATCTTTGAAAGCAATTCGACCAGTGTCTCTCTTTCATCATCATTATCTAATGCACTTAGCGCCTCAAGCGCTACTTCCTGCTCCACTCGTTCATGTCTATTATGCAGCTTTTTCCCCTTATTTGTAAGTTCCAGGCCAAAGGAACGGCGGTCCCGCTGATTGATAATTCGACGAATATACCCGGAACTCTCTAATCTGTTTATAGAACTTGTCAAGGTGCTGCCGGGGATCCCCGTTTTTTCCAGGATATCTTTAATGATTATATCAGGTTGATCTAAAACTAGTTTTAACAGAAACATGTCCCCTGGATTCATGTTCTCCAGTTTTTCTCTACATATAAAATTAAGATGATACCTGACAAGAGTGCGTCTTACAGATTGAATAAGTTGATTCATTGTATGAATCTGTTTTTCAGAGATTATTTTTTTTGATGTCATTTTTTTCTTGCATTATTTATACGTTGATCGTAATGTTGTAATAATCGTATTATACGAAATTCGTATAATACCAACATAGAAAGAAATAATCTTGTTGTCAAACAAATAATAATTCAAACAGATTAAAAATGAAAAAAATTATCGCTTATTTTGCAAATCAATCACTTGTTGTCAATCTTATATCTATCGGTGTCCTTCTTGCAGGGATATTATTCATCTTTAACGCTAAAAGAGAAGCGTTCCCAAAGATAGACTTCTATTATGTAATAGCAACAACCATTTACCCAGGCGCTACAGCTGAAGATGTGGAAAAACATATTACACTTTCAATCGAGGATGAATTAAGGGAGATTGACGGCATTGAAGAATTAACTTCAGAATCTATAGAAGGCAGATCTGTTGTTGTTATACAACTGGATCCGGATATAGAAAATAAGGATAAAGCAGTAACCGACATTACTAATGCTATTGACAGAATTGATGACTTTCCAGAGGATGCGCTAGATACCAGAGTTGTTGAGTTAAACACAAGGCAGCAGCCTGTTCTTGACATTGCTATTATAAACAAAAATGATATACAAAATGACACTCAAGAATTCGAGCTAAGAAAATATGCCAAGATTCTTGAGGATAGATTATTGGATTTGAAAGGACTCGCAAAAATTAGCAAAAATGGATACCGTGATAGAGAGATGATTGTTGAGGTTAATCCTGATCTGCTTGATGATTTTCATATAGCAATGAATGACATTATTCTAGCACTTTCCAGAAAAAATCTTAACTTCCCAGGTGGGGCTATCAATGACAATAACAATGAAATTTTGATTAGAACTATAGGTGAAGTAGAAAACGTTAAAGATATATCAAATGTCCTCATCAGAGCAAATGATATGGGGAATTGGGTAACAATTGGTGATGTAGCAAGAGTTAAGGACTCCTTTGAAGAAGAAGAGATCATCAATAAAACTCTTGGCAAGAAGTCTATTACATTAACTATATTGAAAAAGGAGTCTGCTGATATTATTGACCTTGTTGAAAATGTTCACACGGAGATAGATAGCTTTAAGAAAATACTTCCTAAAAATTATGAATTAGTAATTACAAATGATTTATCTTACTATGTAGAGAGAAGGCTGGATGTTTTATCAAATAATGGTATTATTGGAATTCTCCTTGTTACTATAACACTATTATTTGCTTTAGGATGGAGGATTTCTCTTGTTACTGCTCTTGGTCTGCCTCTTGCTTTTTCTGGAGCGTTTATCTGGATGGCATGGTATGGTGTAAGCATAAATCTCATGTCGATGTTTGGATTAATTATAGTCCTTGGGATGCTTGTAGATGATGCTATTATTGTTGCAGAAAATGTATACAGGCATCTTGAAAATGGAGAAGGGATTAAAGATGCAGTTTTCTATGGAGTTTATGAGGTGATAACTCCTGTAGCTGGTACTATCCTTACTACAATCGCAACCTTTGCCCCATTGATGTTCATGTCAGGAATTATGGGGAAATTTTTCTGGACAATGCCAGCGGTTGTTTCTGTTGCGCTCATTTCATCATGGGTTGAATCTATGTTTATATTGCCATCTCATATTTTGGATATTGAAAAAAGAAGGGAAAAGGCCATTACAAAGGCCAAAGAGGGAAGCTTTAGTATTCTTCAATTTTTTAGAAAAAGATATATAGAAATTTTAAATAAAATAATACCACACAGATATATAACATTACTTGTTGTAATTTTTGTCTTTATCAGCACAGTTATTTTTGCTGCATTTCAAGTAAAATTCATACTATTCCCCACAGGTGTAATTGAAATATTTATTGTAAAAGCTGAAGCTCCATCAGGTACAAGTGTTGAAGATATGAGTAAAAGATTATTAAAGATTGAAAAAAAAATTGCGACACTCCCGGAAATAGAGCTGGATAGTTTTACTTCGCGAGCAGGAATTATTCAGCAGGATCCTAACGATCCTGATACTAAATTGGGTTCAAGATATGGTGTTATTATCGTTTATCTTAAACCAGAAGAGACAAGAACTAGAAAAGCAGATGCAATTATGGATTCAGTTAGAGAGAAATGCAAAGATTTAAGTGGATTCGAAAAACTTGAATTTTCTATGATCAAGGGTGGACCTCCAACAGGAAAACCGGTATCAGTGTCAATAAAAGGTGATGATTTTAATATATTAAATAAAATTGCAGATGAGTATAAGGAATATCTCTCTAAGATCAGCGGCATAAAGGATATTAAAGATAACTTCGAAAAAGATAAGGAGGAACTAAGAATATATGTTAATGCTAAGACAGCAGCTCTGACTGGTATCAGTGTTTATGATGTAGCGTCAACAGTAAGGTCATGTTATGAGGGTATAGTTGCTACAAGTATAAAAAAGAGCAATGAGGAGATTGATATTAGAGTAATATTTCCAAAAAGTCTTAGAAATGATATAAAAAGTGTAAAAAAAATCAAGATTGCTAATCAGAAAGGGAATCTTATACCGCTCTCTTCAATTGCGAAATTTGAAAGGGATCGTGGAATAGCTTTAATTAGCAGAAAAGACTGGAGAAGATCTGTTACTGTTACTGCTGATATTGATGAACATGCAAAAGATGTAACATCAGTATATATAAATCGTCTTTTAAAGAAAAATTTTTCTGATATCAATAAGAGGTACTCAGGATATACAGTTAGCTATGAAGGTGAATTTAAGGATACAGAGGAGTCCTTTGAGAACCTTGGTAGATCCTTCATAATTGCAGCAATGCTCATTTATATTATAATGGTTGCACTTTTCAGGTCTCTAATTCATCCGATAATAATTATTGGAGTTATTCCTCTTACATTTGTTGGAGTTATTTGGACATTCTTTTTTCATGGGATGCCTCTCTCGTTTCTGTCTGTCATGGGTGTAGTTGGACTAGCAGGTGTTGTTGTAAATGATTCTATTATCTATGTCGATTTTATAAACAAGGGTATTGCAAAAGGACTTTCTGCATTTGAATCATCCATAGAGGCAGGTAAAAACAGATTACGTCCAATCTTTCTAACTACAATAACAACATTCTTTGGGCTTATTCCAACAGCTTACGGTATAGGTGGTAATGATCCATTCTTAAAACCGATGGCATTATCGATGTCATGGGGACTTGTATTTGGCACAATGGTTACTCTTTTTATTACTCCAACCCTCTATAATGTCTTTAATGATGCGAAAAGACTTTTCAGGAAAGAAGATTAGCGGCAATTCACCAGAAAGAGTCAAATAGGTAATAGTTCACCTATAATTATAACTCAGGATAAGTTAGGGGTCGAAAACTTATTGAAGGAATAAATCCGAAATCCGAAACAAATTCGAATGTCATAAATTCAAAATTCAAAAGGATAATATAGCAGTAAGTTCAAACTGATTTCAGAGAATCCATGTTAAAGCAAAGAAATAAATCGTTCTCCAATTCAACTTGATTAATTATGGGAAAGTAGCAGAATTATTTCATTCTTATGAATAATCATTTCTATTTTTTTCTCTTTTCTTTGCGATCCTTTGCGACCTCTGCGCCTTTGCGGTCATTAATTTTTGTTTTTTGATAGAGGCTGAACTATTAACTTTATTATAGTATTTAAGTTAATTTTCGAATTTGTCAATTGAAGGAATGGGTATCACATCTATTCCTTCTTCGTTCAGCTCTTTCATCTCATCAACAGTAGATTCGCCGTATACATTTCTTTCCTCTTCAACACCATAATATATTGCTCGCGCAACATCGGCAAAATCTTTACCAACATTCTCAAAATTTTCTTTTACATATTTTTCCACATTTCGAATAAGCTCAAAAATATTTGGATTCGCTTTATCAATTGATGTTTTCCTGGAAGCCTTTGTCTGAATGGAACAGCCTGCGAAGAGTCTTTTAACCTCCGAAGTGCTGCATATTGGACAATCGATTATTTTGTTATTAAGCTGTTCATTAAAGGATTGATAATCCTTAAAAACTCCTTCAAATCTGTGTCCATTTTTGCATTCAAGATCAAAAGAAATCATAATAACCTTCAAATATGTAATCAACAATATAAGCGCCTTCGGTGCAAAGGCTCTCATGGATTCAAGTAAAGACGGAAATCGATGCAAAGGTGAAGGGGCATCCGACCCTGTTGTTCCCTTTCTACTCTATACCCTATTCGCAAGCTAAAACCTGCGCTTAGAATTTTGATAAAAGACGCAAGAGACATGAGAAATGTAGCCGCAGGTTTTAATCTGCGATTGCATTATTAAATATCTACGGCAATTTTTGTAAACTCTCTTTCAGTTTCAAAAGCAATTGATTTACTTCTTCACATTTCTTTTCTTCTTTCATAATAATATCCTTAGGGGCTTTCTCTAAGAATTTTTTATTAGAAAGCTTTTTTTCTATTCTATCCAAATCTGATGTAACCTTTATAATTTCTTTTTCAAGCCTGGTTCTTTCTTTCTCAAAATTCACAAGGTCCTTAAGCGGAACAAAAAGTTCGACATCCGAAAGTACGGCAGATGCATCAGATTTCTCCATCTTATAATCTTTATTTATTATTATCTCATCTATTTTTGCAAGCATTTTAAGGTTTACCTGCTCGTTTTGAATAAGTGAGATTATTTTACTGTTTTCTGTCTTGAATATTACATTTGCCTTCCTGTTGGGAGGAATGTTCATCTCTCCCCGGATATTCCTTATTTTATAAACGATTTCCTGAAAAATATCAGCCTGATCCGATTCATCCTTAAAATAATATTCATCATTAACTTTGGGCCAATCGGATCTCACAATTCTTCCATCAGAGTTATTGTTAATTATACTCCATATCTCTTCAGTAAGGAAAGGCATTAAGGGATGTAAGAGCTTTATCGATGTAAATAAAATATGATATAATATCTGTTTAGCTACATCAGAAGAATCTTTAAGTTTATCATCCTTTGAATATATTCTCGATTTAGTTATCTCAAGATACCAATCACAAAATTGATGCCACCAGAAATCATATATAGCATTAGCAGCATCATTGAATTTATACTCTCTAAATGATGTTGTAACTGTTTCTATTACTATATTCAGTTGATGCAATATCCATTTGTCAAAATCCTCTAGATTATTCTTGTTAATCTTCTCTGGGGCAAAATCATCACCAAGATTCATAAGGATAAATCGGGTTGTATTCCATATTTTATTACAGAATGCCCTGTAGCCCTCAATGCGTTTTTCAGAAAGTATAATATCCCTACCCTGGGCTGCCAGCACTGCAAGAGTAAAACGAAAAGCATCAGTGCCGTAATCATCCATCATAATAATAGGATCGATAACATTTCCTCTTGACTTACTCATTTTATGTCCATGCTCGTCTCTAACAAGAGCATGAATATATACATCTTTAAATGGTATATTATCCATGAACTTAAGTCCCAGCATGATCATCCGCGCTACCCAAAAGAAGATAATATCAAAGCTTGTTACAAGAACGTTAGTTGGATAGTACTTCTTTAAAGCATCTGTGTGCTCAGGCCAACCAAGTGTTGAGAAGGGCCATAATCCTGATGAAAACCATGTATCCAGAACATCCTCGTCCTGATATATGTCATTGGAACCACATTTTTCACATTTCTCAGGGTCTTCCATTGATACTGTTATAAAATCACATGATCTGCAGTAAAATGCAGGTATCCGATGTCCCCACCATAACTGCCTGGAGATACACCAGTCGCGTATATTGTACATCCATTCAAAATATGTCTTTTCCCAGCTTTTGGGTACAAAACGTATTCTACCATCTTCAACCGCCTTAATTGCTTCCTTAGCAAGCGGTTTTATCTTTACAAACCACTGTTTTGAAAGATATGGCTCTATGATAGTACTGCACCTGTAACAATGGCCAACAGAATGATCGTGATCTTCAATTTTAACTAGCAGATTAAGTTCTTCAAGATCTCTAATTACTTCATCCCGCGCATCAAATCTCGACATCCCGCAATATTTTCCACCATTTTCATTTATATTGCCGGTTTCATCCAATATATTTATCTCTTCAAGCCCATGATTTTTACCCATTTGAAAGTCATTTGGATCATGAGCTGGTGTTACCTTAACAAGTCCTGTTCCGAATTCCTTGCTTACAAAGCTGTCACCAAATATGGGGATTTCTCTATCCATAAGAGGAAGGATAACTTTTTTGCCAATTAGATGCCGAAATCTGTCGTCATCTGGATTAACTGCCACACCAGTGTCGCCAAGCATTGTCTCTGGTCGTGTTGTCGCGACAGTAATAAATTCATCAGAATCAGCAAGAGGATACTTTATATAATACAAATTCCCTTTAATATCGAAATATTCAGTTTCAATATCAGAAATGGCTGTCTCACATCGTGGGCACCAGTTAATTATTCTATCTCCCTGGTATATAAGACCTTCTTTATATAGTGTTACAAATACTTCTCTTACAGCCTTTGAGAGTCCTTTATCAAGCGTAAACCTCTCTCTGTCCCAGTCCAGTGATGCTCCAAGCCTTTTGAGTTGTTCTTTTATCTGACCTCCAGAGTGTTCCTTCCATTCCCATACCCTTTTTTCAAAATCCTCCCTTCCAAGATCGTGTCTTGTTTTCCCTTCTTCATTTAAAATTTTCTCAACTACGTTCTGTGTCGCAATACCAGCATGATCCATACCCGGCATCCATAGGGTTGATTTTCCAAGCATCCTCTGCCAGCGAATTATTATATCCTGTAGCGTATTATTAAGGGCATGCCCAATATGAAGGGTGCCAGTAACATTAGGAGGTGGTATTACTATTGAGTATGGTTCAAGGTTGTCATCCTCACGGGCATGAAAATGCTCCTCTTCTTCCCATATTTTGTACCACTTTTTTTCAACATCTTTAGGATTATATGAAGAAGATAATTCCATAGTTTTTTCTCGTTATATTCATTTTTAGTCTTATCTTTCAGTTAAAATATAAATAAATAATGACATTTATCTGGAATTGTCGAGGATTTTCCCAACGAATAAAAAAATTATATATATTAAATTATTCTAAATGCGAGATAAGTGTATGCTATCCCATTTAGGTTTCATTTTAATAAGTGTCAATAATTTTTTTCCTTTATTTTCATGAATAGCAACATCATAAAAGTGCATTCCTAATGAGAAGATAAAACCCACATCGCCTTCTGAAAACAGCTTGAGCTTACCAGGAGATATTATATTCTATCTTTCACAATTTTATGACCATATCTTTCCCTGATCTCTGTTTTTTTTATCTTTCCGCTGGCAGTTTTCGGCAATTCATCTATAAAATCAATATATTGAGGGATTTTATATCTTGCTAATTTTCCATCAAGAAAACTGAGCGCTTCAGCCTCATCCATATTCTCACCCTGTCTAAGTACGATCAATGCTTTCCCCACTTCTCCCCATTTTTCATCTGGTACTCCGATTACAGCAGTCTCCAGTATCTTTCCGTTGTATCCAAAGACCCTTTCGATCTCTGCTGGATAGATGTTTTCACCCCCGCTAATATACATATCCCTCTCTCTGTCTATCATAAACACAAAGCCTTCGTCATCCATTGTAGCCAGGTCTCCTGTATAGAGCCATCCATCTCTTATGGTTCTTGCGGTTTCTTCAGGATCATTCCAGTAACCGATCATCTGTGTAGGGCCTTTCAGGACTATCTCCCCTACTTCACCAGGGACCACATCATTCCCTTGCTTATTCACAACCCTTACATCAGCGTGAAACACAGGCAATCCAACAGAACCAGCCTTTCTAGAAGCGTCTTCCTCAGAAAGCCATAACTGAATT
>JAXHTB010000121.1:0-9759 GCA_034190185.1 Spirochaetota bacterium
TGAATGTTTTTTTAGTCCAAGTGAATTGCCAGCATACTGATTATTCATTGAGTATACTATCAGATTTTCAGTATCCATATAAATTCTGCGCTTATCAAGATTTACAGAGCATCCGCGCTCATCCAGTTCTCCAGCGCTATGTATGAAGCGATAAAAATCATCCTTGTCTTTCATTTTCATAAAATGCTCATAGGCAGAACGATAAAGAATCTGTTCAGAATGACATACATACCAGGAATCTGTAATCTGAGCGCAAGGACGTGAAAACTCACTGAATGTTGGTCCTTCACAGAATAACTTTAGCACAACATCCTTACCTTTCATTATTCCCTTAGAGATATCCATTATCTCATTCAACCCTTCTTCATACTCAACAATATTAAGGTTCTTCATACTTTCTAACTTCTCTTTTGGAACAAGGAATCTTGTATTTCCCTTATCCCTTGCTTGATCGCCATATCCATCATAATGTATTGTCTGTCCTTTTTTGGATAATGTAGCCTCTTCTTTCTTTGTAACAGCCATTTGTCTCACATACTCTTCATCTTTTAAGCTGTCATCACACATATATAAGGTATCAGGATCACAATGCTTAACAAATTTCCCAACAAAATCGTAGAGCTTCTTATTTTCTAAAGCTGTAAGTTTAGTATAACAATCCTTGTTCATCTTTTTTTTAAGAATATCATCATATTCCGTATTCATTAAATATCTCCTTTCAGAATACTTGAATTTCAAACTGCATATTCTGCTACTAAATCTATATGCATTGTGAAAATCTAGCCTGTTTTTTTCAACAAATAAATCTATTTTATGCAATTTTGAAGAGATTTTTGTTGAAATGTTGATATTTATCTACCAATCGCAAATCCTCCAACTGCGTTCTTGTGCTACTCTCCTAAGTTTTTTATCTGGTGTAACGCAAACAGGATTCTTAACCCTTTCCAGAACATAAATATCTGCAATGGAATCAGCATAATAGTAGGCATTATCAATTTTATTTGTATATGAGTTACAGTATTCCTGAGCTCTATGTAGTTTTCCAATACCATAACAGGCATTTCCTAAAATTCTTCCTGAAAATTTACCATTTTCAATCTCCATTTGTGTACAAATAACATCATCAATTTCCAGGTGCTCTGATATGGGATTGCATATATATGGAAGAGCAGCAGAGAGCAATACTGTTTTCCCGTTATTTTTTTTATGGTATTCTATCTCTTTTCTGGCTTCTTCTCTGATGTGATTAACTAGTATATCATCAAACCAATTCATAGATAATTTTAATATTTCCTTTTCATCAACTCCTTTATATTTCATTGCCCATTTTTCTATAATGCGATCTGTGTTCAACACACCTTTTTTACACAGATGTGCTATTATCATATTTAATATTAGATCTTTCCGGGATATCCTTCCTTCTTGATAATTATATCTAATCAACAATCTTCCACTGCTGGAATTGAGTATTGTATGATCAACGTCGAAAAAAGCAATATAACTGTTCACCTTTACGCCTCTGCTATTGTCTTTATGATATTATCACCTATTGAAGGAATTGCAAAGTATAATTTCAACATTATATTATACTCCCCAATAAGCGTCTTTGATCTTGAAAGATTTCAAAGATATTATCTGTATCATTTCTCTTCTATCCTTTTGACCGATCCATCATTTACATACCTTGATTTTCTTTAATCCTGCACTAATAACACATTTAGAAAATACATATAAATATTTTTTTTTATATTTCAATAATTAATTTGACAGATAATAAATAAAAATATCATTATTACATTTTAGAATGACAGCGCTAAAAATAAAAGATTTATTAGATATCAGTTCCCTCAGCACAGAAGAGATCAAATTAATATGCAACTCGGCAAAATATTTTAAGGATCTCTTTACCCGTTCTATTAAAACTGTTCCTATTCTCCGTGGGAAAACAGTTTGCTTTCTATTTTATGAACCATCCACCAGAACCAAGATCAGTTTCGAACTTGCCGCAAAAAGATTATCAGCAGACATAATAAATGTTTCTGTATCTACTTCCAGTGTTGTTAAAGGCGAATCCCTCACAGATACTGTTCATACACTCGAATCAATGAATGCTGATTACATAGTAATGAGACATTCAGCATCTCTAGCTCCCTATTTTCTATCCAAAAATACAAATGCATCAGTGATAAATGCAGGTGATGGGTTTCATGCCCACCCTACTCAAGCTCTGCTTGATGCATACTCTATCCTTGAGAAGAAAGGCAGTCTTGAGGGTCTTCATATTGGAATTATCGGAGACATCCTGCATTCACGTGTCGCAAGATCTGATATTGAAGTATTTAAAAAACTTGGAGCCAAGGTCACTATATCAGGCCCCCCTACTCTTGTCCCTGATCTTTTTAAAAACTATGATATTGATATAAACTATAATCTTGATGAACTTCTGCCAAAGTTAGATGTTGTCAACATGATAAGAATACAGAGAGAAAGACAGAGAGGTTCACTGATACCTTCATTAAGGGAGTATCATCGCCAATATGCTCTTACTGAAGAAAGGCTTATGAGATGTAAAAAGGATATAATTGTAATGCATCCAGGCCCAATAAATCGAGGAATTGAGATTGATGATATGGTTGCAGACAGCCCTAACTCAATAATAAACGAACAGGTTACTAACGGTGTGGCAATAAGGATGTCTATATTTTATCTTCTGGCAGGCGGAAGACCTCTTGATGAGATTGAGAATGAATAAAAATAAAAAAATTTTGATAAAAAATGGAAAAGTAATAAATCCTGCTACAGATTTGGAAGAGCATCTCGATATAATTATATGTGATGATATAATTGAAGATATATCGAAGGATATTACTATTAAGGAAGATGTTGAGGTCATTGACGCTTCCGAATGTATAGTGCTGCCCGGACTTATAGACATGCATGTCCATTTCAGGGAGCCTGGACGGGAAGATATTGAGACGATAAATGGGGGATCTGTTATTGCTGCAAAAAGCGGTTTTACCTCTGTTTGTACTATGCCGAATACAAACCCAGTAATCGATAATGAAGCCTTAGTCAGATTTATCAAACTTGAGTCAGAAAAGGGTCCAATAAATGTATTCCCTATTGCAAATATATCAAAGGGGGCTAAAGGTGAAGAGATAACTGAGATGGGGGTTCTCTTCAATGTCGGAGCCGCAGCGTTCTCTGATGATGGAATGCCAGTTATGAGTTCTCTTCTTATGAGAAGGGCTCTTGAATATGCCAGGATGGTAGATGCTCCTATTATTACTCACTCCGAGGATTTAACACTTTCTGATAAAGGGATTATGAATGAGGGGAATAACTCTATTCATCTTGGGCTTAAAGGAATACCCAGCGAGGCAGAGGAGGTAATGATTGTAAGAGATTGTATTCTAACAAAGCTTACAAAGGGAAAACTTCATGTTGCGCATGTATCATCAAGAGGATCTGTTGAAATTATTAGAAGAGCAAAGGAAGATGGCATAAATGTAACATGTGAAACTGCTCCACACTATTTCTCTCTTAATGATGATGCAATTCACACACACCTTGCCATGGCAAAAATGAATCCTCCTTTACGATCAGAGGCAGACAGAATTGCAATAATTGAAGGATTGAGAAACGGTGTTATCGATGTTATAGCAACAGATCATGCTCCTCATCTTAGAAGTGAGAAGATGCAGGAGATTGAATATGCTCCCTTTGGCATTATCGGGCTTGAGACAGCAGTTCCACTGATCATTACAATATTAGTAAAAATGAATAATATTTCATATCTTGATGCCTTCCGTAAAGTAACAATTAATCCCGCAAAGATACTTAACATTGATAGGGGGAATTTATGTAAGCATAAGGTTGCTGACATAACAATAATTAACCCAGATAAAAAAATTCATATTGATGAAAATTTTATAATTTCTAAATGCAAAAATACACCATTTTGGGGAATTGATCTTTTGGGTTCTGTTGAATATACCATATGCAATGGCAAAGTCGTTTATAATAACAGCCAAGTCCCATAAGGACGAAATATTTGAATCAATTGTATTAACAATTGACTACCTTGAAAGACGAATAATATAAATATCACGTCCCTACAGGACTGAATTTATTTAGCGCATTTTTTGCTATAAATATTATCGTCCCTATGGGGCAAATTATAGCTATGTTCTTTCCACTTATTGATAATATATTATCCTTTTAAATTTTGAATTTATGTAATTCAAATTTGTTCCAGATTTCTGATTTCGAGTTTCGTGTTTATTTCTTCAATAAGTTTTCAACCTATTATTTATGTAGAGTTGTACTAAGATAATTATACCTATTGAATCTGTAGATAACCTCCAAAATGTTTAGCGCCAGCAGTCTTTCCGGAAAGCAACCAGTGCGATAAAGAAAAAAACGGCTGCCGAATGTTAATGAATATATGAAAATCCCTTGACCACCCCATGCGTTATATGCAATATTTACTCTCAAGTTAAATTTACAATAATACGGATTTAAAGATGATAAAGAGAATATCAAAGATTACAGCTCTTTGTATTATCATATATATCAATATTATTATTCCTTTTTATCTTAAAGCAGAAGAGATCCCAAAGACAAAGGATAAGGTTGTTATTTATCATTTAAACGATAATAGCAAATCAGATCAATTCAGGTATTATTCATATATTATACCAACTACACTAAAATTTGAACTCGAAAAAGAAAAAATTTTTCAGATAAATTTATTCCCTGATCCTATTGATTATCAACAGTTTATTGATAGTTCACAATCTGATGATGCGGAACAGAATTTTATTGATATCCTTACCAGGAAAGCAGAAGAATTATCCGCAGAATATATGATTATAGGCTCGTATACAGCGGAGAAACGGAAGTTATCAATAAATATTCAGCTCTTTGATGTCAATGCTCAGGAAATATTTGAGACATACTCTGATAGTGAAGACCTTGGTGCACTGCTTCAGGATGTCATCGATAATTTAAGTAAAGATATAAAAGATGAGCTTCTAAATTCCTACAATAGAAAAAAAGATGACGAAAAGGATGATCTGTCTCCTTTTCTCGGTTTCTATAATGTAATAAGCGGCTTTACTTTCGGTTTTAATTATGGAATAGTAAATATCTATGGTAATTGGGGGGATATATACGAAAATCCAAAAATGATTACTGGATATATTCAATATGAATTAAATAATATAGATTTTCTTAAAGAAACACCTATATTAAAAAATATAGCCCTTTCAGCAAATTACGATTTTTTCTCATCCAATAGCAGAGATAATGAAAATACAAATCACTCTTTCCTTTCTGTAACTGGCATTACAATTAATATGGTTTATCTATGCAGATTCAGCTCCTATTTCAATTTAGCCTTTTCAGCAGGTTGGGGGCAATCAGAATCAGAAATTTATATTGAAGGGGAAGATGGTGATGGTCCCTATTCAACTCCCCTGTCTGAAAATACTACAAAAGATAACCTCCTCAGTTTCTCAGTTTACACTAATATTATTATCAGTCATGCGCATATAATGGCAGGATATGCATATAAAACAATCTTATATTCTGACGATCCTCTAAAATACTCAGTTTTTTACTTTGGTATGGGTTATAGAATATGATAATATACCCATTTTGCAATTATGGATATATACCGCCATCTATAGAATTAAAAGCATCTTGGAACTGCAAAACAAGGCTGTCTTTTCAACAATATTTTATTAGGATAAATCATTACTAAAAGAATGAAAGATGAATAAAAAGCTTTACCTTGATCACGCTGCTACAACCCCTTGCGCAACAGAGGTTACAAGCGCTATGATTCCCTATTTTGAAGAGGTCTATGCAAATCCGTCTGTATCCTACTCTCTTGGACAAAGAGCAAGAAGGGCTGTTGAAGGCGCACGCGAAGAAATAGCAGAATCTATTGGAGCAGAACCAGATGAGATTATCTTTACAAGCGGGGGAACAGAGGCCAATAATACAGCTCTTAAGGGGATAACAAATGCTTACAAAGATAAGGGAAACCATATTATAATATCATCTATTGAACACCACTCAATACTCGAACCATCCAAGTTTCTTGAAAAGAACGGTTTTACAGTATCCTATATACCTGTAAATGGAGATGGTATTATTGATCCTGATGATATTAAAAACGCAATAACAGAAAAAACAATTTTAATATCTACAATGCATGCAAATAATGAAATCGGCACTATTCAGCCAATTAAAGAGATAGGTGGAATTGCTAAAGAAAGGGATATAATTTTCCATACAGATGCTGTGCAGTCTTTTGGACATATTTCTGTAAATGTAAACGTTCTTAACCTTGATCTATTAAGCGCATCTGCACATAAAGTTTACGGCCCAAAGGGAGTAGGAATATTATATATTCGGAAGGGAACAAAGATAAACCCCCTGCTACACGGAGGAGATCAAGAGAAGATGAGACGAGCATCTACAGAAAATGTTCCAGGGATTGTAGGTTTTGGAAAAGCAGTTGAATTAGCTAATCAGCATCTGCCCAATGAGATAAAGCGCATTACAAAATTGAGAGATAGAATAATTAAGGAAATCCAAAGCAAGATAGAAGAAGTAAAGTTGAATGGACATCCTGTGCAAAGGCTTCCGAACAATATCAATTTATCCATTAAAAATATTGAAGGCGAGTCTATGATTCTAAATCTAGATATGTCAGGAATCTATGCTTCTACCGGATCAGCCTGCGCTTCTCAAACAATAGAACCTTCACATGTTCTTAAAGCAATCGGACTTTCCAATGAACTTGCGCTTAGCTCATTTAGATTAACACTGGGAAGATCTACTAAAGAAGAAGATATCAATTATATAATTGATGTATTACAAGGAACTATAACTCAATTACGCTCATTATCTCACAATTATAAGAAGGAATAATGAATAGAGAATAAAGATAAAAAAAATTATCTGAAATTTAAGAATTATAGTATATTAGAAAAATATGAAATAACAATATATACTGAAATACAGACTTTAGTGATATATGCTTGTCAAAATCAGATTTAAGGTTGACTGAAAAATATAAATATTTAATAGGATTCATAATTATGGACATTCGAAGTGAAAATGTTGCAATTGCCTGCTACTCTGGAAATGAAAGAACCATGAAAGACAATATCGTAGCGGAAGAAGCTCCCTTAACTATATTCCTAAACGATGAAGAGATAGCAACACTACTATGCACTCCTGAAAATCTTAAATATTTAGCAGTAGGATTTTTATATTCAGAAGGCATATTACAGAGCAAGGAAGAGATAAAGAAGATAACCGCAGATGATCAAAAAGGAATTGTATGGGTTGAAACTGTGGAGAATAAAGATTTTGTTAAAAATCTCATAAATAAAAGGTTAATAACATCCGGATGTGGTAAAGGTGCGACATTTTATAATGTTGCAGATTCAAGCATCTCAAAAGAGATTAAATCAAATTTTGAACTTTCATTTAAGGATGCTTTAGATTTAGCAAAAGATCTGCAGAACAGATCTGAACTTTATAAGATAACAGGCGGTGTACATAGCGCTACACTTTGCAACAATAAGGATGTCCTGGTTTTCAGCGATGATATAGGAAGACATAACGCTATAGACAAAATCTTTGGGAGATGTCTTCTTGAGGAGATATCAACCATTGATAAGATTATTGTTACAACAGGAAGGGTTTCGTCAGAGATTTTATTAAAGATAGTAAAAATGAATATACCAATTCTTATCTCAAGGTCTGCTCCTACAGCTTTAGCAGTTAGATTAGCCAACAGATTAGGCATAACACTAATAGGTTATGCCAGAGGGAAAAGGATGAATGTCTATTCTCATGAGAATAGAATTATATATTGAATGATCATGTTTCTCAAAATAGCTTGACTTAATTTTCTAATTTAATCATATTCTTTATTAAATACTACCACTTAATTATAAATAAAGTCTAAGTTAGGTATCATACTATAATATATAGTCATACTTGGCATAGGAGGCTATTATGTGGCACAGAAAGCCTGTTGTTGCTGGTTCATTTTATTCTTCAAATCCTAAAGTCCTTAGCAGAGGAATTGATGGATATCTACAGGATTCTGAAAATATTAAACTTAATGGCGAGGTTATAGCTTTAATCTCTCCTCATGCAGGTTATGTTTATTCTGCTCCTGTTGCAGCATACTCATTTATTCAATTAAAAGATATCGATTTCCAGCTTGCAATAGTCCTTGCTCCATCTCATAGAGCCAGATTTAACGGAGCTTCAATTATACCATCAGGAATATACGAAACCCCATTAGGGAATTTACCTATTGACGATCAAGTAGGGAACCTGCTTATGGAAAAACCTCATTTCCAATTTTTAAAAGAAGTTCATAACTCTGAACACTCATTGGAAGTTCAGATACCTTTTTTACAAAAGGTTCAAAACGACTTTAAGTTAGTTCCTATTGTTATCGGTATTGTAGATCTTGATACTTGTAGAGAGATTGCTGATGAGATATACAACGTTCTTGAAAAGGAGAAGAGGAAATTTATCATAATTATTTCAACAGACCTGTCTCATTATCACAGCTACGAAAATGCTTGCAGGATAGATAATATTTTCATCGAAAATCTAAAGAAATTTGATGAAAATAGTTTATTTGACGCGCTCAAATCCGGAAATACTGAAGCATGCGGTCAAGGATCAGTGCTTACAGGACTTTCCTTATGCAAAAAATTAGGCGCGCAAAGAGTAGAAATCTTGAAGTATGCAAATTCCGGAGATACTGCTGGCGGAAGGGATCAGGTTGTGGGTTACCTTTCAGCAGCAATCACAAAATAATAGAACAGGGAGGATAATGTGGTTGAGCTAAATAGAGAACAACAGATAAAGATATTAAAGCTTGCGCGAAATTCAATTTATCAGTATCTTACTAGCAGAACACTGCCTCAGACTGACTGGGATGAATTCTCTGATGAAATATTTAAAGAAAAATGTGGGGCCTTTGTTACCTTGCATATTAATAACAGATTACGCGGTTGTATCGGATATATCAAGGGTATGGAGGAAATACCAACTACTATTGTTTCTCTGGCAAAGTCATCTGCCTTTGAAGACTCAAGGTTCCCACCATTAAATGATGATGAATACAAAGGAATTGACATTGAGATATCGATTCTATCTCCAATTGAAAAAGTAAAAGATATATCAGAAATTGTTATTGGACGCGATGGATTAATAATATCACAGAATTACAGGTCAGGACTTTTGCTTCCTCAAGTAGCTACTGAACAGAACTGGGATGTTATAACTTTCCTTGAGAATACATGTTATAAGGCAGGATTACCCGGAGATGCCTGGGAATCTGATGAAACTAAGATAGAAAAATTTTCCGCTCAAGTATTCGGTGAAAAGGAATTGAATATAATATAATTACATATTCTAAGCTTTAAGTTGTATCTCGGTTATATGCAAAAACCGTCAGGAAGTTTCTTGTTACTTGAATATTCCTTCCGAACGGTGCTAAGTATCGCCTGATATAGGAAATAAAACAAGCTGCAATGACATACCACCTTTATAAAACACCCATATGTAAACACTTTGTAGTATTTTTTCAGATAGATTCATTCAATTCCTGCCAGCTCTCTCTTTGATATATTAATATAATTTTTTTTATCATCTCCATATCTCTATAATCCTCATATCCCCTTTTATTACACCTTTTTTTAATTTGAC
>JAXHTB010000122.1:0-9591 GCA_034190185.1 Spirochaetota bacterium
ATACAAGTTCAACACTAGCTTCGATAAGCACATTGCCGTTAAGTTCCAGCCGTTGCTTCATCTCTTTTCTGTAAGCGCTCCCGCCTGCTATCTCTGTTACTACCTGACAATCATCTCCCAGTTTTGCTGCCTGACGAAATTTTATCTGCATCTGGTATACTGCAAAGTTGAAACCTTCACGATTCCATTCAAGTATCGGTTTCCCAAGTGAATTTATATATTCAGTGCGGCCTCTTTCTAAAAATTTAAGGTAGTTTGCATGATATACAATACCCAAACAGTCAGTATCTTCATAGTAAACCTTTATATTGAGTCTTTTCTCCACCTTTTTTTATTCTCCAATTTACTTAAAAAAGTACTCATCCTCACTTTACTAAAAAATGCAAATGAGAAATGTATATTAAAATATTATCGAAATAAAATTTCTTTATTGCTGATCAAACAGATACCAAGAAATTTTCAGAATTAAATCATTTAACGATTAAATTTTATCTATTATACGATTACAACCAGGATTGAATATTTTTTACTTTTAATCCTAAATTGACGTTTTCTTATTGCTCTTAATTTTGTTTAACCATTTTGAATATATACTGTATGTGTTGGGAATGGTATAGATATTTTTGATTCATTTAAAGCTTTATATATAGCCTTTGTAGCTTCCATCTTTTTTTCCAATCTATCATCATAATTAGATATCCAGAATTTCGTCTGAAAATTTAATGAAAAATCAGCCATCTCAATAAACATACAGATAGGAACAGGATAATCAACAACACCATCAATTTTATTTACTGCTTCAAGTACAATCCTCTCTACCAGATCGACATCGGTTCCATAGGCAACACTAAAATTAACAACTACCCTTAATTTTGGATCAGGCAGTACGAAATTGGTATATTTCTTATTTGATAGTTTTCCATTAGGAATTACAATTAGTTCATTATCCAGAGTAAGGAGCTTTGTATTCCTTATCCCGACTTCTTTAACAGTTCCAGTATCACCATCAATAGTAACCATATCCCCGGCCGCGATTGAATGGTCAAGGGCTAGAAAAATCCCTCCTATGACATCTGCTAGGCTATCTCTTATTGCAAAACCTATAGCTATACCTAAAATTCCGATTGAAGCAATGAATGGGCCGACATCAATATTGAATTTTGAGAGGATTACGATTACACCAATCGAAACTATCGAAATTTTAATAAAAGTAATAAACAATGGCATTAAATCCCTATTTACACGAGGATTTATCTTCTCTTTTACATCTTCACCCCACAAGCGTATAAAGGTTTCAATAGAAATAATAAAAGCATACACAATTAGCGCTACGATCAGCGCTACAACAATATCGTTTATTATATCATAAAGGGTCGGAGTGAGTTCCATTAAAATCAGGGAAATCTTAACGCCGATTAGAATAATTAATCTGTTGATTGTATTCCGGAACTTTCTTACAACATCCTCATCAATAACAGTATCCGAAAATACTAATATTTTTGGAAAAAATTTTTTTAGCAAAAGTGTAGTAAGTCTTGATAAACAATAAAAGAAAAATATGATCACAAATGCAAAAACCCAGTTATTTCGAAAGATGGAACCGATCCTTGTATTCCTTATTCTTTCAAGATATTCCTCAGATCGTGTTTTATCCCTTGTTCCAAGATTAGATATTTTTTTTAATAATACATTCTTGACAAACCATTCAGAACTACTCCTTGAGAACTTATCAATAGTATATAGTAGATTCTCATCCATTTGCCCCTCAAAGGAATCCCCATTTTCAATGTTGCCCAAATTTACATTTAGAATATTAAAATCGATTCTGATGATCTTTCCCTGTATAATATACCTGCCTATAATTCCAATATCAGAGTCTGTCTTTTTAAAAAATTTTAGCGCTTCATCCTTATCATAGAGAATTTCCGGAGTAACTAAATTTGAATCAATCCTTTTCTTTATTGCTTCTGAGTAGAATATTTTAACTCCATCATAGATTGACAGTTCCTTTGAAATAAGTTCTGGTATATATGTTGAAAGATATTTATGAGAAGATTCAGAATAATTGTAAAACGGCATAATACAAATTTTAGAATAGCTTTTTGCTGTAGCTTGCTTGTCGATATTTTTGTTTTTTGGCTCTTGGGCAAAAGAAAAGGAAAGACTTGTCTGCAGGATAATGAGGGATATCAATGTTCTGATCTGTTTCATGTTTACATCTCTTATAATGTTGAAAATAAACTATCTGTGAAATACTAACCACATTACTATATCAATATTAAAAATTAGGCTGACGCTGTTTCAGGTATTCCGCTATATTATAATATATATCACTATTATTGCAATTCTAAAATCCTATAGTAAATTACATAAACTACAGCATAATCATGCAACCTATTTTTAACGATCACTAATCCTCTGTATCTGGTTTGGGCCTGGTATAGATAATTTTATATTTGTCCTTTGGTGCTCCTTCAAAGCAAACCCTGCATTCTCCGCATTCAGCTTCCTCAGTATCTTCATCGGTTATCATCGGTTCAAGATGGACATCGAGTCCTATGGAACGGTACGTTTCTACCATCTCGCTTAAACGAGGCTCATCAGCAACAAACTGTCTTGTCCATCCATCTTTCTTTAACTCATCATCCTTTTGAGACATATTGCATATCCCTCATTATCCATGATTTAAAATTTTCTAAAATCAATACTTTTACCAGCGTGTTATTTTCCTAGGAGGCACTCCAAGACCATCAACCTCTTCTCCCATTTCCAACTTCTGGTAACTTGGTGGCATACCCTCAATTGCATTTGCCTGCGCACCAAAGTATGAAATTGGATAGCATACACCTCTTGAGTACAGCTCTTCTAGATTCTTCTCCACCTTGAATACAGCTTCCGGTGGAAGCGCCATTACAAGTTCATCGTCCTGCGTATGACCGTATCTTCTCTCACCGTAACATGGTAAAGTCAAAGAGGGCTTTCCTGAAAGATAGCATTGTGCAATAGCATCTGAACAGGAACTTTCTCCTACACAAAAGAATTGAAGGCGTTCATAATTTTCAAATTGATACGCATTAATCATAAGGATCATCTGAGCTGGATTGGCATAGATTAAAACCATGTCAGGATCAAAGGAGCCATAAACTAACGGTGCAAGTATAACTGCCTTATATTTGCCAGCAGGTATTCTAGGTATAGCTTCCTCAAATTTTCTTCCATCTTCTAATGTCTTGCACCAAACAAGTTTCCTAAAACTTCCATCTTTAAATTGTTCAGGCAGCTCTGCCAACCCGATTATGCTGGCGCATCCGGAAAGCAGTAGATCGTCAGCAGTAAATCCAACAGTCCAATCGAAGTTACGAACAATAGTGATAAGCTGACATAAAGTCATCTTCTTATCAGGTCTTCTTGCCCACTTATTCTTCTTGAGTTCTTCTTCATCCTCATATAACTTCAGGGCTACAGGGAAAGACCTCAGCCTAAGAAGAGCCTCAAGCCGCCTTGTCACCTTCTCCCATTTCCCTTGATCCATTGTGTTTTCACTCATTTCAATCACTCCTTTTCTGAAGTTAGAGTTGTGTATATTTTCTCAACCTGCCTTTTTGTTTCATCCAATGATCCATCGTTATAAATTATGAAATCAGCAATTTCCATTTTCTCTTCAATTGGGGGTTGCGCTTTTATTCTCTTAATCGCTTCCACCTGATCAAACCCCCTCTCAGCCAATCTTTTTATCTGATTTTTTTCATTAGCAAAGACAACTAATATCATATCAAAAACTTTTTTCATATCAGGATTGAGGAGTGGAATATCCTTAACAATTACAGCATTAGGATATTCACTCCTAATCTTATTTGCTAACCTTTCATCTTCTTTATATATTTCCGGATGGACTAACTGGTTAAGTTTTTGCAGCTCCTCAGGTTTGTTGAAAACCTTCTGGCCCAGAACTGGTCGATTGATGGTTTGATCTTCATTTAGTATTTCCTTGCCAAAATATTCCACAACAGCTTTCCAGGCGCTTTGATTAGGCAGCATAACATCATGACCTAACTTATCCCAGTCTATCAAATATGCTCCAAGCTCTACAAACATTTTGCTAACTGTACTCTTTCCTGATGCAATGCTGCCTGAAAGACCAAGTATTGTCATTTTCTTACCTTTAACTTTTAACTTTTATTTTTTAAAGATGTCAGTCTTATACCTGCCTATCCTTAGTTCCCTAATTAGATCAGCTTCATCCTTTATATCATTTTCGAATACTGTAACACATGTGCCTATTTGCTTTATAGAATGAGCGTCGCTTCCTCCGATTCCCTTCAAGTTCAGCTTATCACAAACCTGAGATGAAAAATCATTTTCTGAAGCTGTTTGCCTTCCACTGCATATCTCAACAGCATCAACAAATTTGAATATAGAATTACTGCTTTCTTGATCAACATCCAAACGTAATTTGCTAAGCCCGAATACAAGAAAACCTCTAAAGGGATGAGCTGCTGCCATAAACCCATTAACTTCATCAACCATGCGCTTTAAATCCTCAATAGGTGTTATCCCCTCCAATTCCCTATGAAGCCCATAGGTAACAATATGCCCTTCAGTGGTATCCACCTCCATACCGGAAAGGATAAGGATATTGAAATTTTCGCGAAGTTTGTCTAATTCATTAGTATCCCATGGTTTGTTATGCTCTGTAAAACAAACCCCGGTTAATCCAAGCCTTACTGACTCTTCTAATGCCTCTTCGGGACTCATTTCACTGCATGTTGACATAGGGTAGGTGTGAATATGGAGGTCTATTTTTACACTCACAAGGCTACTCCAAGTCTCTTGGACAATGTGCTGTCTTTTGAATATGCGGCGCACATGTCTTTTACCAGAGGTTCATTTGTCAATAGATCCTTAAGGAAATCATCCCTGCTTATGCCCTCTTTTCTGGCATCCTTCCACTTGGTTTGAATCACGCTGGGAACAATAGCATTGCAGCACTCAAGAAAGAGATCAGCCAAATGACGACAACCACCTCTACCTACAAGCTTTTTTATCTGCGATCTGAATTCTTCTCCCCTAATATCCAATCCCACTGTGCCATCCAAGATGCTTGGGGCTTTTACGCAATCAGGGGTTGTGATCCTTTTCATAATCCCTTGAGCGCTTTTTATGACCAATTCAGGAACCTTTACCTCAATATGCACTTCTAAAGTATAAACATGATCATCTAATATGCCGTGAGCTAAATAGATACCATTTTCCCTTTTCTCCACTGCTACAAGTTTTGATCTGGTAAATCCTACCATCTTTACACCCCCATTCTTTTTCTAAATTCACCGCCCTCAACAAATGCGATACAACTTCCAACGCGAGGATTCTGTTCCAGCATATCCTTCATAGCCTGAACATATACCTCATTCGAATCTGCAGCTAATTGTGTGTCAAGTTCATCAACTGTAAAATGCATTATGATTGCATTAAAGCCTTCTAATATCATATCTGCAAGAAGCGGACACCCCTTAGAGCCTCCAATAGTATCATTGATCATTTTGGTAACACCGCTTCCTATTCTCATCCCAACTGTTTTTTGAAGAAGCTCAACCATATCCTTACATTCATCAATCAGTATATGGTTAATCTCTCCATTAATTTCTATTATTTTAAGCTCTGGTGGTTTTATTTCAATCTCAAGACGCGCTGACACAAGAGCGTCGTCAACCCTTATCCTGGTCAACAAATTGCCGTTATCCAGATCTTGTGAAGCTGCAATGATATTTTTTGTATACTTCAAAATTCTATTATCCACTAATGTTTGAACCATAATTATTCCTCCTTTCGATTACTGATAAATATAAAATAATAATACATCAGAAAGATAAGTACCTTCAGCTATAGCTGTTTTAAAAAGCTCAACTGAAAAGTAAATAATCTTTTATAGATAAAAGACCTTCATCCCTCCAGTTATTCATTCTCTGTATTTCAGCCTTACAAGATTTCTTAACCCAGCTATGGAGTTGGTCAAAAGGAATACCTGTAGTAGCAATAGCTGGTGGTTAGAAGAATATTTAAAACCTTTATTAAAGCCTGATTTATAAATCTAATAAATACTATCTCATAAGTAAAAAGATAAAACCAAATTCCAGAATACGAAAAAATTAGGAGAGCAGATAGAAATAATTAACAATCTATATTTTAATCTTACAATATACATTTTTAATATTTGAAAATTATGTCAACATAATTCTTTTTTTTTTAGAAGGAGTAATAAAGGCAGGCTCAAATAATATTTTTAGATTTGATACTATCAATTAGTAGTAACTACTTCTTTCAAGATAATATCCTTTCAATATAATTTGCGATATTCTTAATATCATCTCTTTTAAATACCGGCAATTCAGAAGTTATCTTATAATCTGAAACTAATGCCTTGATATTCCTTATGCCTGAATTGAACAGTGGTTTATCACTGGATTCTCCAATTACTTCTATCTTTGGCAAATCGCCATCCCTATATCCTTCAACGATTACAAGGGATGATCTGGTTAAATAATTATTTGCAATATCTACAGGGGTCATCTCATCAAAATTATCTGAGATAATTGCGAAGTTGTTATCATTAGTAATGACACTGGAAAAGGCGCCTGCTTCCCTATATCTATAGGTATCCTTCCCTTTATGATCAATTTCAAAGTCATGTTTCATATGTTTAATAATTGAAATTACAATCTGTTTATTAGTATAATATTTAATCAGCTTTTCAATTAAAGTTGTCTTTCCAGAATTAGATCTCCCTACTATTCCTATAATCTTTGGCATATTATCCTTAAAAAATATATTAAA
This sequence comes from Spirochaetota bacterium, assembly GCA_034190185.1. Lineage (GTDB taxonomy): Bacteria > Spirochaetota > UBA4802 > UBA4802 > JAFGDQ01 > JAXHTB01. Next base: position 6,832 of record JAXHTB010000122.1, read on the forward strand.
ATTAAAAATTAAAAAATAATGACTTAGTAGTATGTAAGATACATTAAATCAACTAGTTTAGCATAAAAATACTTGCCTGAATTAACAATTTGTCTTTAAAACAACAATCCATTATAAGATATCCCCCCCCGAAGTTCCCGCTCTATTTTTCTGATTGAATCTGGAATTATTATTTTTAAATATTCATCAATTATGCAAGTACTATTGAAAATTGTTTACAATTTTCATATCTTCTGATATTTATGTCAATGTCATTATTAACATATATAAACTGTATAAGGGAACAATTGTAATTATACTTTTACAACTAATATACTAAGTGAATAATAAATATGAGCAAAATATCTGCAACTATATTAGCTGGTGGAAAGAGTAAACGCTTTGGACTAGATAAATCGATGTATATCTACAAAGGAAAACCCCTTATTGAATATGTAATCGATATTGTAAAAACAGCCATAGAAGATATAAGCATAATAGCAGATAATGGAGACAGGTTCGAATATTTAGGATTTCCTGTTTTTCCAGACTTAGTTCATGAAATTGGCCCCCTTGGAGGTATATACACTGCTTTATCAACTTCAAAAACAGAAAAGGTTTTTATTTTTGCCTGTGATATGCCAAATTTAAACAAAAATTTGATAGAATATATGATTTCGATATCTAATAATTATGATATTATTATTCCTTTTTTAAATTCTAATTATGAAACGCTTCATGCAATATACTCTCAAAACTGCTTAAAACATATAAAAAAATATATTAAAGAAGGTAAAAGGAAAATCACTGGTTTCTTTGATAAGGTTAATGTTAGGAGAATGTTAAATGATGAAATTGAAAAATATTCCGATTCTTCTTTAATTTTTAAAAATATAAATTATATTGAAGATTTTGATTAACGAATAGTAGAAATTATCAGATTTCTTACTATGATCATTCGATTTATTACTCTATTGTTAAAGTTAATATTATGATACCCAGAAATGAGAAGATGAAACTTGGATATATAGATTACCTTAATTGCTATCCTTTCTATTATTATATGCAGGAGAAAGCGCCTTTACCAGGGATCGAGATTATTCCAGGATATCCAAGTGAACTTAATAAAATGATGATAAATAAGGAACTGGATATGAGTCCTATTTCGTCAGCTGCCCTTTCAAGTATGCAGGATAGGGTTGTTCTTCTTCCTTATTTTTGTCTAAGCTCAGTGGGATATATTAGGTCTGTGCTGTTGATAAGCAAAATACCAATAGAAGAACTTGATAAACGAAAAGTCGGCCTTTCTTCTGCGTCATTAACATCAATTGTATTAATAAAAATATTATTAAAAAAATTTTATAACATTGTGCCTGAATATACAGAAACCCCGCCGACTCCAAATCTTAATAAAGTGGATGCTGCATTGGTAATTGGGAATGAAGCATTAATAAATTTAAAAGACCCAGTGCCATATATATACGATTTAGGTGATCTTTGGTTTAGAAAAACCGGATTCCCAGTGGTCTTTGCAATTTTTGCAATTCAAATCGATTCACTTGATAAATATAAAGATATAATTAATGAGGTTGTAAAATCTTATAAAGCATCCCTTAAATGTCTTTACACTGACAGGGATAATCTTATCAGATGCGCAAAAAAAAGATACCCTGATATAAATTACAATATTGAAAAGTACTACACCCTTCTTAGATTTGACTTGACAGAAGAGTTCAGGAATTCATTAGAATACTATTTTCATGAGGCATCTGAACTGGGTATATTAAAAAATGTCAATTCCCTTAACTTTGTATCATTTGATATGTGAAATCTTATAATAATCAAACATCTCAACCAGAGATTGGAGTTTTAGGATAAATATATCTTTTGATATGGAAGAAGATTACTTCTTAGAACTTCAGGATGCGTAAAAGGGCAATGAAGAGGAAATAGATTATAATTGAGTGAAGAATGAAGCAATCTGATAAAAAAAAACTGATTGAGAAGATCGCATCCGGCGTAAGAATTGAAAAGGATGAGGCCTGCGACCTTTTCTCTTGGAATATTATCGAGCTTGGGAAACTTGCTGACGAAAGAAGGAGGATATCCCTTCCAAGCGACAATGTCGGTTTTATACTGGACAGAATAATCAATTTTACAAATATTTGCGAGGCTTCGTGCAGATTCTGCGCTTATCATGCAAGAGCTGGGATTGTTGATCCCTATGAACTTTCAGTTGATGAAGTGCTTATGAAAGTAAATGCCCTTGCAGAAATCGCCGGAACACAGGTGATGCTTCAAGGTGGTCTGCATCCAGGATATGATATAGAAAACTACATATCGATTATCTCTTCAATTAGAGAAAAATTCCCGGATATCTATCTCCATTCGCTTTCTCCTGCTGAGATTGTACACATCTCCAGAAAAAACAATATTACATATTTCGAAACATTAAAAAGATTGAAGCATGCTGGGTTAAACTCTGTACCTGGTGCATCTGATCTGCTTGTTGACCGCATCAGGAAGGAAGTAAGCCCCAAAAAACTCACTACTAGGGAGTGGCGCGATGTTATGTATGCGCTTAAGGAAAATGAAATGGGGTCAACCGCTACTATGACATACGGAATGGGAGAGACAACCGACGAAAGGATTGAGCACCTGAATGTTATTAGAGATGTGCAGGATGAAACTGGAATATTAAGAGCATTCATACCCTGGTCATTCTCTCCTGCAAAGACAAGTATGAATAGTTTAACTCCTGCAACAGGAATAGATTATCTA
>JAXHTB010000123.1:0-9556 GCA_034190185.1 Spirochaetota bacterium
CCATGCGGCTTCTTTTCCAATCAGCGACAATACCTGAAGTAATTGTATTATGACATTCAATGCATGCATCTGTTTGTTCACTGATCTGCAGATCCTTAGCTGAAGCTTGTAATACCCCAAGAAGATAGAAGCTGACAACTAAAAAAAAACAACTATACTTCTTCATTTGTACCCTCCTCTATTATAGTGTAATAATTATTTGGTAACTGATTAAAATGATGGTAATAATAAATTATAAAATTGAATATAATATTTGTATGACATAAATTACTTATCCTATCAATTACTTTTTGACAATATTTGTAAATAAGCTTTTAATGGAGATTGTAATATTATTTAGCAGAATCGATAATATGTTAATAATTTATAATTTATAATTTTAATCTTTAATGGTCTCTTTTGATAATCTACTGATAAATTTTTTTTAAAGTTTCACCAGAAGATACGGTGGTTCTTTGAAATAAATGCTAATTTACAGGAGGAGTTTTATATGCTTTGGACAATATTAACCACTATTCTTGCTGTAGTATTCTTTTATTTAGCTAAGGCAAAACGTGACAGCTCAGGATCTGTTCGAACAGTTCAATCATATGGTTTTGTTATTTTTGCCTTAATTGCTATTATCTTATGGATAATACAGATATTACGCGCTCTTTTTTAAATATTATCGTATTATATTATCCATCCTGCTTTTGGCAGTTTAATTGTATTATTGTTGATAGATTTCAAAATCTTACATCTTTTTCTGGGTAAAGTAAATTTAAATTACTAAGAGAGAGGAGCGTTATGAATAAAAAAGGTCTTTGGTCGTCCCCTTTTTTGTCAATTTTTCTCGCGATATTTATTTTTTTACCAAGCTATTTAAATGGGAGCGACTGGCCGATTTATAAGGGAAATATATATTTTACAGGCAATAATGATGAGATAATAGTGAAAAACAACAATCTTAAATGGCTTTTTCAGGCGGATGAGAGAACCTTTAATCCGATTGTTTCTGATGATCATATTTTTTTTATTGATAAGAAATCTATGATATATTGCCTGGATGAAGAGTATGGTAAGCTTTTATGGAAAACTGACATAAAAAAAATTTCATCACAGTTTAAAGCATTTTCCCGTGCTGCTGGCAAGGTAAAATATCCTTTAATTTCAGGCAACCTCCTCTTTCTTACAGACCCAATTGCAATATACGCCTTTGACAAAAGAAGTGGTGCTGTTATATGGGCTCGTACTGGAATGAGAATAGAGAAAACTAAACCTCAAGGACTCTCTGGAAGAGCGCCTTTACCTATGGTTGATGGGATTTATTCAAATCCAATCATTCATGAAAACAAAGTCTTTTACGGAACACGCAACATGTTTCTATCGCGAGGTATGAGACGGGGCGATATAAAATGGGATAACCGGGATATAAAATCGTATAGTGGATTCCCCACATTTTATGATGATATGTTATTTACTCAATCTATGAATTATGAAAAAGGGCATTATATAGTACATTGCATAAAGGAGGATACAGGGAAGGAGGTGTGGTCAATAAAAATCGAAAAACCTTTAAAGATATTCCCGCCTGTAGTTTATAAAAAGAATGCTTATATTTCTTCTAACAAAAGCCTTTTCTGTGTTAATCTCAAAACAGGTGAAAAGATATGGATTAAGGAATATGATAATTATATTACATCCAACTTGAGTTTTACAGACAGGTCTATACTGTTTTCCATTGGTAATAGCGATATTGCAGTTATTAATCCTGACAATGGCAATATTCTACAGTTGGTAAAAGTAGGTTATAAATCAAGTCCGTATTTTGTTACTACAAGGGATCAGATTTATATAGCTTACAATGAACAAAGTTTGGTAAAAAACAGAAGAATAACATATGGAAGACTTAAGGCTGTTAACTTCAGCGATAACCAGACCCTTTGGAAATACAAAACACCCTTTCCCGGAGCAGTATCTCAACCTGTCTCTTCGAAAGGGATACTGTTCCTTCCTGCTGGAAACTATATCTACGCAATAGGAACAGAATACTATTCACGTCCCGTAGATGGTGGCAGCGGATATGCCGTTGTTCCTGACAAAAAGGGCAGGGATGCGGAACCTCCTCAACCTCGCATTCATGTTCAAAAACCGCATCTTCCTAAAGAGATAGAAATAAGAGAGCTTAAGATCGCAATAAAAGATAAAAACAACCAACCTTTAAAGGCACAGGTGGAGATCAAAAAAAGAGATAGAGGAAAAGTTGTATATTCAAAAAGAATGCATATTGATAAGTCTGGAATAATTGATGTTCCAAAGGGTGATAATGTTGAGCTGCTTGTCACTTCAAAAGGCTATTTACCAAAGAAGGAAACATTAAGGGAGAAGGATAAAGAGAAAAATATTATCCTTGATAAAATTGAAAGGGGTAAGTCCTTTGTAGTGAATAATATACTTTTTGAGTTTGATAAAGCATATCTAAAAAAGGAGTCGTTAGATATTCTTGATAAACTTATTGGTATCTTAAAGATAAATAAAGCTCTTAAGGTTGAGATAAGAGGGCATACCGATTCTGTTGGTGAAGAAGAGTACAATCAGAAGCTTTCAGAGAGACGTGCTGATTCTGTTGCGGAATATATGATAAAAAATGGCATCTCTCCAGAACGGCTCCGATCTATTGGATTTGGTGAATTGAAACCTATTGCTACAAATAAGACTAAGGAGGGTAGAATTTTAAATAGACGAACTGAGTTCTATATTCATTGATTAATGTTTTTGTTTGTTCTTAAATTTCACAATTGATATAGTTTTTAAGGATGAGCTGAGAATCTTTTCTAAAATAGAGGTATATATTGAAGCTAATCTTTATAAAAAAATTTGTCCTATTTGACTATTATCTATTATATTTTATTAAATGAAAAAACTATAATTAAATTCTTTAACAAATATTTCAATAAGGAATTAGGATCAATTATCACTTATTTTTTATCATATTGAAAAGCTGAGCGATAAATTGTATTAGAACTCCCTGCCAATAGTAAATTCTGCCATAAGTACTAATGTAGTTTCTTCTGAATCGTATTTATTAGATTTATCATCTGTATACCACCATTTATTATCCAAATCGAATGCAAAACCGAAATATCCCCCTGCATTCAAAAAAACTCCGGAAGAAAAACGCCAGCGATAACCCATATTGCCTACAATCACCAGTTCTGTATATTCTCCCTCCCACTCATCCCAATCATCATCTCCTGTATACGAACCCATACCATATTCAACAGCACTACCTATATACATTCGATGGGGAGATCTGCTTTGATTGTCAAAAAAATATTTAATATCTATACCTAGTGCAAAACTATCCAAGCCAGGTTCCTCGTCATCTAGAGCATGGATTATCCAGTTCGCTGCTCCCATTGCAGTATAACGTAAATGACCACCAAACATAATGTTTGGATTAACTTTAAAACCAGCTCCTGCAATTGGGCCAAACTGGAGTAATCCTAAAGGATTTATATAGATCTCGAAGTTGCTAAGTTCATGATTGTCAGAAGCTATTACCGATGGTTGTAAGATTAAAAGATTTAATAGTATTAAAAGTAAATTAAAGCACATAAAAGTAGAAATTTTTTTCAGCATGTTTAACATTATAGCCCTCCTTATTAATCTTAATATATATCCTTGCACTAGATGAATATCAATAAAAATTAGTAACGGCTTATAAAGCTTAAGTATTAAACTTAAGCTTTATCCAATGAAAAATTTATCAAGCAATTTTGTGAAAAAAATAATTTTTAATCATATAATTATAACATTACGGTGTTGCATTCTTTATTTTATTTACTTTATTTATGACTCATGTTATATTTATTATAATCTTTATTTGAGAGTTTGATATATATTCCTTTTTTTATGCTTTTTTGTAGATAGATGTCTGTTTAGATACGATAGAAGGATTCAAGAGAGAGTGGAAGATAAAAAAAGGCTTTATGGGAAAACAGCTCTTCTCATATAATCTGATTCTTAAATTCTACTTAACTCCTTAGCACCTAAACGCTTTATTTTTTAATTCAGAGTTATATCAATAAAAACAGGTCAATATTATTTCGATAAAAATATTAAGCGTTTATTGCTCAAATTTGTATAGTTTTATATATTTTTGTTAAACTATGTTTTTAACCTGATGATAAAGCTGAAGTGTTTATTGGATGGTTATTTAGTCAATAATTTTATATATACAAATATTACATAATGAGAGTGTTAATTGCTATGTTGAATGATAATGTAAAATTCTATTATTTATCAGTATTATTAAGGATATTCTTTTTTGTAATTTTATCTTTTCTGCCTATCTGGGGTTGTGGAGGGGAGAGCGATAATTCATCATCAAAGATTGAAGTTGAGATAACTAATATTTATATTGAAGATGACCCATCAGGAGAAGTTCCGATTAGTTTTACACTTTCAGGTCCGGATTCAAATTCTATTGATGTAGAAACAATGATTTCTTTTGATAATAATCAAAGTTGGATTTATGCAACTATCATTGATTCTAATACAGCTTCGTTACAGTCTAGTCCTGCTGGTGTTGAATATACAATCACTTGGGATTGTGATAGTGACATTGGGATTCATATCCCTGCATCCCTTACAATAAAAATGACCCCTAATTTAAATAGTAAATTTGGTGATGCTGCTTTTTATTCGATCAGCAAAATTGATTATTTAGCAAGTAAAGCATATTTAAACATGAGAACTGCAATAGATAATCTTCAACATTATATAATCTACTATGGAGAATTAAATGATGAAGTGATTAGCATTGCCAAAACATATCAGCTAGTAATAATTCATTCATCTAATGGATATGTTACACGTCATCAGGTGCGGGAAATTCAAAACGGTGTTAATCCTGAAAGTACAGATGATGATGTTTTAGTTATAAGCTATATATCTGTGGGTGAAGATGTTAGGACATATGGAGTTACAACTGATGAAATGTTAGCTGATTCTCGATTTGCTGGAGATGGCACAGGACCAAGGATTGATCCAAGGGATGGAGCTCCTTATGACGATGGAGCAGATATTCCTGTAGATATAGATAGATATGGATCTCCAAGTTCAGGCGGGTCTGGTTTTGCCTCTTTCTATCTCGATGATAATGATATGGATGGAGTACCAGATAAAAATAGTGAATGGGGACAATGCTTTGTCAATGCAGGGGATCCATTATGGTTTGATATAGTAAATAATATGGAATTAGACGGTTTGGACGGTGCTTCTGGACTTAAAGAGATATTGACTCTAGACTATGGCAGAAGCCTGGGATGTGATGGAGTTTTTTTGGATACAATTGACACATGTGCCCCGAATATTTATACAAATCAGGATACTGTGGACAATGGGGGTGTGCGTACAGAGTTTGAATGGACCGCGCCTGGTTTTGCAGATTTTATCTCAACGCTTAGAGAAAATTATCCCAAAAGAATAATTCTTCAAAATAGAGGACTATTCTTCTTTACACCAGGGCTTCCATCACATTATAGATTTTCTACAAGATCGGATATTGACATGCTTTTTTATGAAAGCTATCGTCTAGATAATAATCCATATATTTCTTTTAATGAAAACACTCATCTTGATAATAAGCATAATATTGTGCCCAAGATTATGGCAGAAGCTGCGCGGAGTGATGGATTTAAGGTTATTTCACTGGGGTATGCAGAAGGTCCAGATATTCTTTATGATACATTGTTCGGTTTATCAGATATTGGTTATGATACTTTGATAGAAGACTTGCAGATAAGTACTCAAGTCGGATTCAGGCATTATTTAACTGATAGAAATCTTATGATAGTAAATTCCTTTGTACAAGATCATATATATGACATTATTGATGAAAATGACTCCACACCACCTATATGGGGAAGCACATATAATGATTCCTATGATTTGGGCCAATCATGGCCGGGCAGTCTTCCAACCCCGCGGCCTGGGATTCAGGAGGCGGAATTTAGTGAAGGTTCTGTAATTGTTAGATGGGATATTGCATTTGATTATAATAGAGTTGAGTATAGACTTTATTATCAGGAAGAGTCATTTGATTTTATAAATGATTCTGATTTACTGAATGCAGAGAGTGTAATACTTTCTCCAGAGATTGGTAAAGACTATGGTCAGGGTGTTCATTGGCAGGGAAGCGGTCCAGATATTTATCCTTTTCAGGCATGTATCGATGGTTTTGAATCTGAAAAGACATATAATTTGCTTATAAGAGCTATAGATTCAGAAGGTAATGCTGATAATAATGAAGTTTTTATTTCTTTGACAATCCCCTAGTTTATGTAATACTGTTTTTAATAATATTTTGTTCTTGATCAATACGGACATATGTTAGATGAGAATAATACTTATTTTTTTAAGGATAACCAGAGTTGATCTGTGTTACGAAAATAAACTCTTAATCATTTATAACAGTTTAATTTTACAATAATTATTATTCACTCTTGAATATTTTGCGGATTAATAAGACAAGGGTTTCAATATTATATGGTTTATGAATAAATTCATTTCTTTCATCTTTTAGCAGATCTGAAGATAAGATATGTTTTGGATATCCTGATGTAAATAAGACTTTTATGTCATCTTTTCCTTTTCTGATAGTTTCAGCAAGTTCTCTGCCATTTCTCCCAGGCATAATAATATCAGTAAAAAGTAGATCAATTTTACAGTTAATATTATTGACAATTTCAATAGCTTCATCGCTATTTGCTGCTTCATAAATATTATATCCCAATTCCCTAAGGGCATGACATACAAACTTTCTCAGACTATCCTCATCTTCTACAATGAGGATTGTTTCACTTCCTAGTAGTGCTTTTCTTTTTTCCTCTTTTTTATCAATTTCAGTTTCGATAGTTTCTATACTATTTTTTTTCATTGATGTCCAGAATATTTTAAAGGTGGTTCCTTTGCCTTCCTCGCTAGTGACAAAGATACTTCCATTATTCTGTTTAACAATGCCAAGCACTGTGGACAGTCCAAGGCCAGTTCCCATATCTACCCCCTTAGTTGTATAAAAGGGTTCAAATATTTTATCCATTACTTTTTTATTCATACCAATTCCGGAATCGCGCACAACAATCATTATATGTCTTCCTTTTTTGCTGCCAAGATGAGTGCTAACATACTCTTGATCCAGATAGACTTCTGATGTTTCAATCCATATATTTTTTTCTGCCCCGCTATCGTTTTGTTCATTTATGGCATCCCGGGCATTAACAACTAAATTAATTATTATTTGTTCAATCTGCCCCCTGTCTGCTTCAATTGTGCTGATGTTTTCACTAAGCTGCAGTTGAAGATTTATATCTTCTCCAATTAAGCGAATCAGCATTTTATGCAATTCAGTTAAAACCATGTTTAAATCTAAAGGTTCTGTGATCATTATTTGGTTTCTGCCGAAAGCAAGCAGTTTGCTTACAAGTGTTGCCGCCTTTTCTCCTGATTCCTTAATATCTATTAGCTCATGATATATATCATCATTTTTATTTAGCCTCATTAAAGCAAGTTCTACATTCCCTATAATAATTGTTAATATATTGTTAAAATCGTGAGCAATGCCTCCGGTTAACTGACCAATTGCCTCCAGCTTTTGGGATCTCCTAAGTTCTTCTTCATTATATCTTAAATTTGTAATATCTTTTTTTATTGCAGCATAGTTTATTAGATTCTCTGATTGATCATATAATGGGAAGATTAAGACTTCTTCATAGTAAAGGGTTCCATCTTTCTTTTTATTAGTAAATGTACCTTGCCATTCCTTCCCATTGCTGATATTGTTCCATATCGATTTGTAATAATCATTATCATGAAAACCACTTTTAAAAATACTTGAATGTTGTCCTATTAGTTCTTCTTTTTTATAACCGCTAATCTCTTCAACGGTTGGATTTACATATTCAATTATACTATCAGGATCAGTAATAATTATTGACAGATTTGATTTTTCAATAATTGTAATATATTTTTTCAAATCATTATTTTGTTTTTCTTTTTCCTTATGTATTATTAAGTTAATCATATTATGATATTTTTCAAGCAGTTCCCTGCTATAAGAACCTTTTTTAAAACAGTCAATTTCAACAGGAGGGATTGTGTTGGGGTTTTCCTCAAACTTTTTAAAATGAGAAAGAAGAGTTTGAGCGCATATATTTAGGTTATCTGATTTAGTTGTTGACCTTAGCGCAGATTTTAACTTCTTCCATATCATAATATATTCCTTTCATTGATCGATATAGTAATAATAAGAAATAAGGAAATAGTTCCCCACTAAATCATAATGGGAAATATTATCATAAAAATTATTGTTAATTTAAGAGGGAAGTTGATTGCAAAACTAATAGAGGATGCGGCATTTGCTTATCTTTGTGATTTTGCCACCCATAATTAATTATCATGCATCTGATAAAAAAAGTAAAAGTTATTATTTAATATTAATATCACAGTCTACATAAACTTTTACAACTTTTGATTTTACATCTGCTCTATCAATTTTATTAGCTTAATAATATCATAAACATCTGAGAAACACAAGATAACTTTTAAAATTTTATAACGAATTATTATCTTCTATATCTTATAGGAGAACGATATTATATATCTCACCTTGAGCGATTATTTAATTTTTTCTATAGTATTAATATTAGAATCGACAATTTTAGCTGAAAAGACGATATAAATATCGATTAAATTATCTAATTTATCATCTGCAATAGCAACTCCTCTGCTTGGATAGATATAAATACTGCTTCCTGCTTTATGCAGAGTGTATAGATTGTTGTTGCCATAGTTAAACAGGAAATAATCTGTTCCTTTTTCAAGGTTAACTGAGTTATAATCGCACCTTGATCTTTTAAAACCAGCAATTGCAATAGCGCATCCTTTGTTAAGAAAAACGATAAATTGTTTTTTCTGAAAATAAAATAATTGAGTGAAATAAATTTTTTTCGGGGATTGAACATGAAAGACGTCTTTAAAGAGTTCTTTTCTTTTTTTAAAGGTGAGAATAGTTTCTGGAGGTCCTATACGGTTAAGAAGATTATCTGAGCTTTCATTCAATAAAATGGATTCGGCGCCGATACCGGGAATAAATAGGGTATTGTCTCTTTTAAGGTCTTCTATCTTTGCCTTATTATTATTTTCTGCAAGAATCAGACAACTTATTAAGGCGAAGATGATCTGTTTCATTACGTTAAACCTCTTTATCCTTGTTCGATCGTTTAATTACAGCAAATCTTCGTGGATATCTGTCACAGATTTTGCTTTCTTTTTTAAACAGCATGCCAGAGGATATCCCGTAATCCTCTGACTCTGAACTAGATAGAAGTCTTACTCCTAGATTCTCTGCATGAGTTAATACTTCCTCTGAAAGACTGATTTTGGAGTCATTTGAATAAACATATAGAGATCCTCCATGCTCTAGAAAGGAGGAGCCTATTTCTAAAGTGACATAAAGATGCGCAAAGGCGCGGGCAAGACATAGTGAAAAGGACTCTCTGTAAGAGGCTTTCCA
>JAXHTB010000124.1:0-9522 GCA_034190185.1 Spirochaetota bacterium
TATATTTTTTTTCATAATAAGTCCTCTTATATTGATATTATTTTTAGACATTCGGATAAGATTAAATACAATGTATATAATTTCAACAATTTTTTTTAAAAAAATAAATTCCTGTTTATTGTGAAATTATTTTTCAATAATTATAAGGAAATACGGTTGACAGGTTGATCGATCTTGTCATTTTGATAACATTATTTTTTAATATACAATGAGTAATTAGAATTTGGATATTATTGGTTTGGTAGCGAAGAATTCGAGGATTTAAGGCAACTTTCGACATCAAATCACGACATAGTAGGGCGAACATCTATTCGCCCCTACTGACTGCTAAGCAGGATATCATGCAAATAATGGAGGCTCAGAGCTTTGAGGATCTGTTTATTATGTTATAGAGGAAACCCTTACTGCGGAGGGCAGGGAATATATTTAAGATATGTGGCAGAAGAGCTTTTACAGCAGGGGCATGAGGTTCATGTCATAGTTGGACCGCCTTATCCAGTATTAAAGGAAGGAATTACTGTTCACTATATCAGCAATAATGAATATTTCGTTAAAAAAAAGAGGTCTCCAATAAATCAGAACGCCCCTTTCGATATATTTAAACCTATAAATTACTATGAATATTTCAGCACACGGTTTAAGATATTCTCGGAAATTACAGCCTTTAGTATTAGGGCTTATCTTAAATTGAGGGAACTTACTAAAGAGATCAAATTCGACATCATACATGACAATCAGTGTTTAGGATATGGACTTATATTGATGAAGTCCCTTGGGATACCGATTATTGCAACAATTCATCATCCTCTGCATATAGATCTTGAAAAGCTTGTTCAGGTGCCATCCTCATTTTCCTCTAAGTTTCAGACAGTAATGTTTTACCCAATTTTAATGCAAAGGATCGTCTCTCCCCGTCTTGACCATGTTATTGCTGTGTCAGAAAATTCCAGGCAGATGGCAAACCGTTACCTCAAGGTTCCCATTGAAAAACAGACTGTAGTATATAATGGACTGGACAGGAGCATATTCTACCCTCGAAAGGGAATAAAAAGAAAAAAAGGGAAGCTGGTTTTTGTTGGAAATATTGAGGATAGGAAAAAAGGATTTCTATATCTTTTAATGGCTATGAAATATTTAGATGATGATGTCTATATAACTGCCGTAGATGGCGGATCTCCACATAGAAAAAAAACTATGCAGTTTATCAAAAAGCTTGGACTAAAAGATAGAATTGAATTTACAGGGAAAGTGGATAATGATGAGTTAGTTAAACATTATTGTGAGTCAGAGCTTGCTATTGTGCCTTCTGTATATGAAGGCTTCGGTTTTCCTGCTGCTGAAGCAATGTCTTGCGGAGTTCCTGTAATATCAAGTGATGGCGGCGCTCTGCCAGAGGTTGTTGGAGATTCTGGGATTGTTGTTCCTGCTGAGGATGAAAAAGCAATTGCACAGGCTATAAATAGTGTTATCTCGGACAAAAAGAGGCTGAAAGAGATGGGGGAAAAGGGTATAGAGCGAGTTCGAGAGCATTTTAACTGGGAAAATGCAGTAAACAGGATGATTGAAGTATATTCCAGGTTTATATAGAATCCTATGATTTAGTTTGACTTTTCACTATCTTTATGATATAATCTAAATAACTTTATCTATATTTAATAATCTAATACATAACTAATATAAATTATATTAGGCAGGGCAAATGCAATTCCATCTTATACAGCAGAGATATAAGGAGAAAAAAATATGTTCACTTTACAATATGGTAAGTTAACTGGAGCAATATATATCTTCCTAATTATCTTTTTAATTATGATCGGTTGCGATGATACAATCGATTGTGATGGAAATAACGGAGATGATTATCAAAACGGAACCGACTGGACAATTATGGTGTACGGAGATGGTGACAACAATCTTGAAACCTTTCTGTTATATGATGTCCAGGAGATGAAAAGAGGATATGTCAACAATCAAGGTCTCAACCTGATTATGCTGGCAGATAGAATTGATGGAGAAACAAGTTCAAGTGACGGATTTGGTGAAGATTTTACTGATACCAGATTATACAGGATCACTCAAGATGAAGCAAAAAGGATCAGCGGGGATTCTGATTTTCCTGAGATCACAAAATCTTCATACTATGAAGCAGATATGGGAGATGCTGAAACATTAAAGAAATTTATTAAGTTCTGTAAGGCGAACTACCCTGCTGACAGGTACGCTCTTATTCTATGGAATCACGGTGATGGCGTTCGCAGCAAGGGTGGTGGTAATAATTTAGACTATAAAGGTATATGCGCTGATGATACAAACGGAAGTATTCTATATACTGCTGAGATTACTGATGTGTTAACAGAAAATGAATCTGTTGATCTGATAGGATTTGACGCATGCCTTATGGGATCAGTGGAGGTCGCTTATCAGTACCGTCCAGGTGATAATGGTTTTAATGCTGATGTGATGATTGCTTCTCCTGCCCTTGAATGGGGGAAAGGGTGGGATTATTACAATATTCTTAAAAGGATAAAAAAAGGCGGCGGAGAAAATGATGAGACAGACGAAACAGTAGGCGGTAATGAGAAATACTACGATCCTGCAAGTATGACCGCATTACATCTTGGAGGGATTATAGTTGAAGAACAGAGGGACTCTACATATTCACAAGGAGAACAGTCGCTTGCATGTTATGATCTGTCCAAGGTTGAAGCTGTTAAAACATCTGTCGATACTCTGGCTGTAGCGCTCTACGATGATGAAGAAAAGGATAACTTTGAGGATATAAGGGATTCAGGAAGTAATCCTGACACATTACATTATTTTAATTCAGGAGTTGCAGATGAATGGATTGCGTGGCCATTCTTTGATCTTTATGATCTGTGTGAAAGAACAAGTACAAGTCCTGTTTTTGATACTTCAATACAGAATGATGCATCTGCGATAATGGATGCAGTTGATGAAATGATCATCTATTCCTTTGGCGGATCTGGATATACTGCTTTTGAAGAAGGTAAAAATGGTGTTCATATATTTTTCCCTGATGGAGATCGTGAAATTTATGATGAATATCTTGAAATAGATGTTCGGCATTGGATCTATCAATGGTGGTATAATGCCCTGGTTACAAATGATGATTATAGTTCAGGATTCTATTATGGAAATATGGATTGGTGTATCAATGGAGCAACGCCAGATAATGGAGATGTAGAAAACTGGTTTGAGATGCTTGATGCATGGTTCGATTATACAGTTTCAAATTGGCCATCAACATTAGGTTCATTCCCTCAAGGCGGATCTAATCGATACAATTGGTGATTATATTTTATCATAGGTTAGTTGTATAGAATTATAATTCAAAATACAGATACTGCATCTTACTCAACATTCCGGAGGTTAATATGAAGAGGGTAGCTATTATATTATTATTGCTATTCTTAATAACAGCAATAACTGATGCAAGCGACTTTTTTTCTAAAGAAGAAGCATCTGATGTTGAGATTGAGCATTATATTACATATTCTCATAGGTCAACAAGATCTGAGTCAAGGCACGGATTTATCAAGATAAATGGGAAAACAGTTCCCAGTGTGTTTCTGCTTATAAAATATCGAAATCTGCTCTATGAATTTTATCAACGCACATATCTTTGGGGAAGAGATGGCTATTTCCCTGTGAATGCGCGCCAAGTCAACGATGTATTCAAAAAGTCTAACAAAGGAATAAGCAAAAAACATCTTAGCAAAGGCTGGTATCTGGGTAACGAATATCTTAAAAATACACCATCAAATTGGATATATGTACAATGGAGAGATGGAGATGCATTTGTCTCATCGGAAAAAATAGATGAGATGGTAAAATCATTGCGTTTAAAAGCAATTCCCAGACGCAAACCAATGGCAACAAGAATAAGAACAAGGAATAGATAATATTGTATAATTACATCAAACATAAATTGATTTAAGAAATAATTTAAATAGAAACAGCTAAATAATTCATTGGGCTGCCCAAGGCCGCAACCAAAGATCGATAAATATCTGTTATTCCTATAAATACATATCCCTATAATTAATGCTGAGAATATCCCATCCGCAACAGCTTTAAAAAGAAGCATTTGCAACTACATTAAATATATCAACTTATAAAAGATCAATGAAGTTAATAATCCAAGGACTAGAAGACCAAAAAATAATTCTAGCATCTTCCTCGCCACGAAGGAAGGAACTGCTTGAACAGATCGGTTTAAAGTTTAAAGTCGTACCTTCGAGCATAGAAGAAAGCATTCAACCTGGAGAAACTCCTTTGGAATTTGCACAACGTATGGCCAGGGAGAAGGCACATGCTGTAGGAAAGAACTCAAATGATGCATTAATTATTTCAGCGGATACTATAGTCCTGCTTGATGATCATGTTCTTGGGAAGCCTGCTGTTAAGGAGAAGGCATACAAAATGCTTGCTCAATTAAGCGGGAGAGAGCATAAAGTAATTACTGCTTTTTATATTCTAAATACTTCTACTGATCAATCAATAAGTGAGCATGTCGAAACATCTGTCATATTTAAGGAGCTATGTGAAGATGAGATATTAGCATATATCAAGACCGGTGAACCATACGACAAGGCAGGAGGTTATGCAATACAGGGGATTGGCTCATTTATGATAAAAGAGATCAAGGGTTCATATACAAATGTAGTTGGCCTTCCAATATGCGAACTTATCGAAGTTTTAAAACGAATTAACACTAAATAATTGTTTAACGATGGATGAGTTTCCATAAATTGAAATGCTTTCAGGAAGAATACGTCGAATTTTTTAAAGAGCTTTAAGGTGCAATATGATGAGGGATACATTTTATAGGATGTGAATTAAATATTTCGTCCTTATGATTTCTATAAATATCTTATCCCTACAGGACTGGATTATTAAGATTGTTGATTATACTATAAATATTAACCCCTTGTTTATGTGGGGCTGTACCAAGTAAGGCAATAAAAGTTGACTTACTTACCCTTGAAATTTTGATAATCAATTTAATAAAAAAGAGTTGACATATTATTAATATCAAAAGATCTTATAAACTCAAAAAATTCTAAAGGGTATATTAATTATTTTATGAATTAACATATCATTGCCTATGTTCTCCTTCTATATAATATTGATTTAATTAATTTCAATATCTTTTCTGTATTATAATTATTTATTTTAATCTTCATATCTGTAGCAGATTTTTAAGTTGTTAAGAAATTTTTAAAATTTAAAAAATCTTAAACTTCTTTTTCAATTTAAATTTTTTATAATATCATTAAAATTTATATAATAAGAAATTTATTCAACATTTTTTCTGTTTAATTCTATAATCAATATATGAACATGTAAGCCATTCAGGATATTGTATAACTATTAAGAAATATATACTTCTTTATTAAATTATGCCAATGTCTCCTGATATCTTATATAATTTAGCGCTATCTCTTAAGAGATATCCAGTAATACTAATTCACTTATGTGGAGTTTCCTTTTTTCTGGTTTAGTAATTAAAAGAATCTGGATTGATGATTTTGGAATATATTAATAATATATTTCCGCTATTTTGAGTGTTAATGATATAATTTATTTTTAGCAATTTATATATATCATACTCGATAACTGCTCTTCAATTCCTCTCTCAATTAAAATATTAATTTTATTCTTTAATGTATACAGAAACTTCGGAAAAAGGAATACTAAGAATAAAGGAGGTGATATTGAAAAATAGGATAAATTTTAATTCTATTAAATTATGAATTTAAATATTTTATAAGGATATTATAAATTTATAGATGTCCATTAAAACTTATTATAACCTTAGAACAGCTATTTTTAGTTATTTCTTGCATTACTATAGCAAATAATTTTTCTAAAACAATCTATAATATTCAACCTAATTTATTAACAAAATAATTTAAAAGGTAATATAATGGAGGAAGAAGATTATGAAAATTAGATTTTACTCTTTGATAACCATTGCTTTAGTTGCATTTACATTTAGAATTACTGCAGGATTTGCTGGAGAAACTACTGGACTGACCAGCAATTCAATAAAAGTCGGGATCATTTCTGATGTAACAGGCCCAACTTCACAGATCCAAACACCATTGCATATTGGCATAAAAACCTATTTGCAGCATCTAAGTGACCAGGGGGGCATTCACGGTAGGAAATTTAAGGTAATTGTTGAAGATGGACGCTATTCGGTAGCCAAGGATATCGCTAATTTTAAAAAATTAGTTTATAGCGATAAAATCTTTACGCTCTTCGAAATCGGTTCCACAGGTTCTGGAGTTGCTTTGGTATCTCAGGTGACTAAAGAAAAACTGCCAACCCTTATGACATCCACCACTGATTATTTTATCAAACCAACTCGCCCATATCATTTTACAGAAGGCGCAACTTATGAAGATGAAATCAAGATACTCTTTAATTATATAATAAATGTTTTAAAAGTAAAAAAACCTAAGCTAGCCTTGATTAGAGCTGACACTGAACACGGCAAGGTTGGCTCAAGGACATTTAATGCGCAGCTTAAGGCATACGGTATGAAGTCCGGAGGGGAAGAGGTTATATCTCCAGGTGCAATTGAGGCCAGCTCGCAAATACTATCTTTAAGAAGATCTAAAGTTACTCATGTAATCTTGCATACTACAGAAGGAAATGCAGCTACTTTTTTAAAGGAAGCAAAAAGATATAAGTTTACACCTATGGCTCTAGGAACAAAATATGCATGCGCAGAAGATGCAATAAGGATAGTAAAAAATGCAGCAAATAATTTTGTTGCCACAAACTCATTTTCTTCATGGTATGATGACTCACCTGGTATGAAGAAAATGAGGAAGATTAGCCTTAAATATTATAACAAGGATTATAAATATCTCAGTTATAGAAATTACACACAAGGGTGGTGTCAGGCAATTATAGTTACCGAAGGAATAAAAAAAGCAGGTAAAAACCTTACAAGAGCAGGTCTGGTTAAATCAATGGAGTCGATCAAGAATTTGGATATGGGTGGTTTAATGGCTAATGTGACCTACAGCAAAACAAAACATCAAGGTACAGCATACTGTAGAATATATAAGGCTGATGTAAAGAATATTAAATTTCTTCCTATTACTGGTTATATAAAAGCTGGAAGATAAAAAAATCAGTAAAATAGAAGATAATAAATACTTCAAGGCCTTCTTCCTGACTTTTTCGATGGGAGAAGGCTTTATTATATAATATCAGTACTTTGCAGAGCCTGTGAGTGAGATGGAGTATGTATATAATGTTACATCCTGAACCGGTGTAAAATCACTAATTATTGCTTCTCCAGTTCCCATCTGATAAAATCCAGCAAGAGTTATTGAAGAGCTTTTTGTTTGCCAGCTTAAACTCATTGAAAAACCATATAAATCAACATGCATATCTTCGTTGCCATTACTGGCATTAACTTCCGGTGTATTTGCCAGATTCGTAAAAAATCCCATTCTTATTGGAAATGATCTTGTAAGAAAATACTCCATACCAATAGCTGCATTAAAGGTATTTTCTACATCATTCTGATAATATTTGTCTCCAATATCAGCAATTAAATCTATTGATAAAAGGAAATCTTTTGAAGGGAACCATGCAATTCCTAATCTTAAATTCAATGGCATTTCATCATCATCAATATCTTGTTTTGCATTCGGAGTAAATTCAATACTATCTGATAATGCACCCCCAACTGTTACAACTTCATTAGTTATTTGTGATTCGTAATCGTGATTTAAAACATATCCCTGTCCAATACTAAAACCGATAGAAAGGGTATCACTAGGCATTACTTGAATCCCTAGTTTACCAAGTAATCCATAGATGTTCTGGGTCGTATAATTATTATTGATTAAATATTGAGTGTAATTATCGTATTGAACTATAAATATTGTATTTTGTATTTCTTCAATATGTCTTCTAAAACCATATATTGATATTCCTATTGATATACTATTACCTATGAAATGTGCACCACTGATACCTCCAAGTAATGTATTATCATTAATGTTATAATTAATATTAAATGCAGCTTGTCGTTCAGTACCCTCATCATTAATAGTTAATCCTGAAAAATAATCATCTTGATCAAGTGATACATGATTCATATTTATTATTGTAAAAGCTAACTTTATAGATCCTAAAGTTTGAACAACGCCAAAAAAACTGGGATAAAATGAAGATATCTCCTGTTCATATGATGCGCCAGGAACTGCTTTCTCAAATTCAATATGCTTATATTTATAACTATTTACAGATAGCGATATCTGATTATCAAAAGCAAAAACTATACCAGCTGGGTTGTAATATGCGCCTGAAGGATCATCTGAAATTGCTGTATATGCTCCGCCTAATCCAGTAGCCCTGTCGCCGAAATGATCGTTTATATAGTTAAAATCTACTGAAGATAAGCCGCCTGCCATTAATTGATTGTTATGAAAAAAACAAAAAGTAAATAATAAAGTAATTATTATCAAATATAAGGTTATTTTAAAATTAAATATAAATTTATGCATATAATCCTCCATAATATTTTTTTGGATATAGGTTATAAATTTAGTTTCACTTAGCACATCAACGAATTATATTTTATTTAATATGACCAAGATTACTCATAAACCTGCTTGCAACCTTTGGCCTTTTAGTATCAAACTTTTCTGTTGATAAAAGAGTGATCAAACGCTTTATCCTTTTAGCAGCCGAAGGATGAGTGTTATATACGAGACTATCCTTTTTTTTATTTTCTTTTTCCCTGATTCTTTTTAAAAAATGGATTAGACCATTTGGATAATACCCTGTTTCAGAAGTATAATATACTGCAGATCTGTCAGCCTCAAATTCATCCTCTATTTTATATCCTTTACTAAAGAGTAGTTCTGTAGCATTGTTAACAACCTCTGTAAAAGCTGATGAAACAACAGAGCCGCTTGATACTAATAATGCAGCAGTTCTATCCACAAAACCGCTTGTTTCTCTTGGAGGTGGTAATTCCTTCATAATATGCCTATGATTTATATGCCCGATTTCATGCGCTAACACTCCAGCAAGCTCTGCCTCATTTTTCATAAGCGCCAGGGCTCCTATTGTTATAAAAACATATCCTCCTGGAGTAGCATATGCATTTATGCTCTCTGTGTCTAATATAGCAAAATGATATTCGATGTCTGACCTACCTGCAAATAGAGCGACACTTTTTCCGACCTTATTCACATAAAGAACAGCTTTTTCATCTTCTAATAATGAGTACTTCTTGATAATTTGTGTAGCTAACAAACGACCATACTCAATCTCCTTGATTACCTTTTGCCTTGCTTCATGTTCCTCTTTTCTTTTATTAGATCCTGTTGAGCAATTTATACAAAAAGATACAGCTATGATATTCAACATCAGCAGAATGAATATTTTTTTATATAATTTCATAACATCACCTCAAAATATTAAAATTATTACTATTAAAATTATAATCTAAAAAAAAATAAA
>JAXHTB010000125.1:0-9464 GCA_034190185.1 Spirochaetota bacterium
GATTTTAACGCCTCATACAGGATTATACCAGCAGCTACAGAAGCATTAAGCGAAGATATTCGCCCCTTTAGCGGAATTTTTACAATAATGTCACAGTGTTCTTTAGTTAGTCTTCTCATACCGCTTCCTTCGTTGCCGATGATGATCAGAGCAGGTTTGAGTTCCTTTATCTTTGTTAGATCATTGTCTCCCTCTTCCCCTGTTCCAATTATCCAGAATCCGATTTTTTTGGCAGACTCTAAAAAGTTTGCAACATTGGAAACTATTAGTATCCTTATGTGAGCAGTGGCGCCGGAGGATGCCTTTATAACTGTAGTATTTATTTCTGCAGTGCGGGCTTTTGGTATAACTATACCGTCACCACCAAGGGCTTCTGCGGTTCTGATGATCGATCCTATATTGCGCGGATCTGTTAATTGGTCGAGCAGCAGGAGTATCCCATTTTGGTTGTGAATCTTTTTGAGGAATTCCTGATCGCTGATATTGTCGATCTTTGGGGGTATAAGTAGAACTACACCCTGATGTCGTGATGAGGATTCAAATCTAGCAAGATACCCTTTGTTGCAATATTCTATTTCAAGGCCTTTTCTTTTCGACTCCTCAATTATTGTATTTATTATCTTGCCATGAGCATTTTTTGTTATAAGGAGTCTAGCGCCTGCTGGGTTAGAAAGCTCTTTTATATATTCAAGAACCGGATTTCTTCCTAATACTATTTCTTTCTTTTCCATCGTGTACCATCTTTTTTGTCTTCTAATATTATACCATCATTCAAAAGCATTTCCCTTATCTCATCAGCTTTATTATAATCTTTGTTTCTTTTTGCTTCCAGTCTTTCTTCAATGAGCTTTTCAATTTTTTCTATATTGATTTCATCTGTTTCAGATTCGGGAAAGAAGATAAATCCTAATATAGAGTCGATCTTTTTTAGAGCCTCTAATATTAGCAGGGTGTCATTTTTATCTATCTTATGGTCGTCAATAAGAGAATTTATTTCGTGTACAAACTCAAAGAAGATTCCAATACCTCCTGCAATATTCAGGTCGTTGTCCATATTCTCAACAAATCGTGAGGTAAAATCATCTGTAGATGATTTTATAGATGATTTTATTTCCTGATCCGCTTCTCCCTCCTGGATCTCCTGCAATCTAATAATCAGGTTATCGATCCGTGAGAGGGCATTAGCTGCCTGATTTAATCCTTCGAAGGTAAAATTTAACTGTTTCTTATAGTGGGAAGATATAAGAAGGTATCTGATCGCACGTGGAGAGTAACCTTTATTTATTAAATCTCTTAAGGTATAGAAATTCCCTTCTGACTTAGACATTTTGGCACCCTCAACAAGAAGGTGCTCTGCATGGAGCCAGTATCTTACAAAGGTTTCGTCGTAAGCAGCCTCACTTTGTGCAATTTCGTTTTCGTGATGAGGAAATATTAGATCTACTCCACCGGTATGGATATCGATTGTCTTTCCGAATATTCTTCTAACCATTGCAGAGCATTCAATGTGCCAACCGGGTCTTCCCTTTCCCCATGGTGTATCCCAATACGGTTCATTCTCCTTAGATGTTTTCCAGAGCGCAAAGTCTCTTACATCGTCTTTCTCGTATTCATCTGTGTCGTATCTAAGACCGCTCTGTATCTCTCTTTTATCAAGTCTGCTAAGCTTGCCATATTTGGGAAATTTCGATATGCTGAAATAGAGTGATCCGTCCATCTTATAGGTTATGCCCTTTTTTTCCAGTCTCGACATTATATCTATCATTGCATCAATAGATTCTGTCGCCCTTGGAGTATGTTCAACACTCTCAATATTAAGTGTTTTTAGATCTTGGAAAAAGATTTCTATATATTTTTCTGTGTATTCCTTTAGCGTTATCCCTTCATCCCTAGCACCTGCAATGGTTTTATCATCCACATCGGTTATGTTCATAGCATTAATAACCTTGAAACCCCTGAATTTTAGATATCTTCGCAGGAGGTCAGAAAAGATAAAAGTGCGGAAGTTACCGATATGCGCATAGTTGTGAACTGTTGGTCCGCATGAATATATAGTGACAGGGGGATAATCCTCAATTTTTTCTTTTTTCTCTCCCTGCGGTATCAGCTCTTCTTTAATTCCAGTGAGTGTGTTATGTATTTTAAGCGTCAATTTTTCCTCCAATTTGAAATAAATATTACTGGGTTGTTAAACAGTTATTTTATTAATTTCAGTTTTAAAGTTTTCAAATGTATTTGTAGCATTTTCTACAAGGGGTGCCATTCGATCGGGATATAGTTCGAGTGCATAGGCGTGACTAAAAAAATGTCTGAAAGCAAGAAAACTCCTTAGTTTATCAGTGAGTGATTTAGAAATTTCTTTAATAATTCTTTTTCTGCTTCAGTAATCATAATTATATTTTAATCTACATTTATTCTGACAAGCTGCACAAACATATCTGCATTCTAATTAAGTTATTGATAGGTTATGTTGGAAATCAATTCCCTGACTTTATCGATATTTCGTTTCCCTTCATGCCGTTGTAGAGAGGGTAGGGCGTAAATTCCGAAACCTTGTCACTGATGGCAATTTTTTTACATCCATACCATAAAAATATCCATGGCGATTCGTCAATTATAATTCTTTCTATTTTGTAATAGATTTTATATCTTTCTATATTATATGTAGTTTCCCGAGCCCTAATAATAAGGTTGTCAACTACACTGTTGTTAAAGAATGACCTGTTACCTCCAAGTCCTTTATTCTTAGAGTAGAATAAAGGATACAGAAAATTTTCAGCTTCAGGGTAATCTGCATGCCATGTGAAGTAGGCAAGATCGTAATTTCCCTTTATTGTTGATGCCTTAAGGGCAGACCATTCCATCTCATGTATCTTAACATTTAGTCCTACTTGTTTTAGATAATACTGTATCATCTGGGAAGTCAATGAAACTTGATGATCTGATTTTATAAATAGCGAAAGACTCTTGTCTTTTATATTCATATCTTCAATTATTTTCCTTGCTTTTTGAGGATCATAAGGAATAGCATTGACCTTTGTATTGTAATCACCTATTTTAGCTGGAACTGGCCCTGATGCTTTTGTAAATCTGTTATTAAAAAGACTTTCTATTATCCTTTCTCTATCGATTGCCATATTCAGAGCCCTTCTGAACATCTTATTGTTCAGCGGGAATCTAGTCGTATTAAGAGCGATATAGTGAACACTCAATTCGCGAACATTCAATATTTTAATCTTTCTGCCTTTGTTTTGAAAGTCTTTTTCGAAATTAATATTTGTTAGATATGGAAGCTCAAAATAATCAATTCCTCCATTAAGAAACTCGAATCTGGCTGTAAGATCTTCAGGTATGACCTTAAAGATTATCCCCTTTATGTTCGGTTTTCTTCCAAAATATTTTTGATTGCTGACTAGAATAATTTCTGAATCACGATCCCATTTTGCAAGTTTGAAAGGGCCGCATCCTGTAATTTTACCATCTCTCTCATATGCTTCTTTTGATATGATATAACAGTTTACCATTGTCAAGAGGAAGAGGAAGGTTGAGGAAGTTTTCTTTAGCCTAATTGAGAATTTGTTATCGTTATCTTTGGTGATACTTTTTATATTATTAAATATCCATCTTCTTGGAGAGGTAGGATTTCTTGATTTTTTAATCCTGTTAAAAGAAAATATCACATCATCGGATTTCAGTTTTAGACCATTATGAAAAAAAACATTATCTAAAAGTGTAGCTGATAGTGTTCTCCCGTCAAATGAATAGCTTTGAAGGAGATCTTTTTTCAGTCTTCCTTCTTTATTAATCTTAAACAGTCCATTAAATATCTTTGTTAATATTCTGCCAGAGACAACATCAGTGGAGTAAAAAGGATCAAGTCTGTTGGGATCAGATTGAATATAGGTATGAAAGAAGTTTTGATTTTTTTCTTTGTGACTGCAAAGGATTGCAGGAAGGAATAAGATAATAATGAAAGTCTTATAATTCAACCATTTCAGTTTCTTCTCCTTCATCATTAAGTAATATTTCGCCAGTTTCAACATTTTTAACTTCTTTTTTAGAGATCTTTTCAATATCTTCGATAACGTCCTCTTGCCTTTCTTTATCTGATAAAAGACTAGGAAGAATTTCAAATTCTTCAATACTTTCTGGTTTTAGTTTATGATATGCAAGCAATAGATGAATTTTTTTGATATAGTCTATGAGTTCTTTAAGCTTTTCGTTTTTTTTGTCTATTGTTTTTTTTGCCTCAACTAGGAGTTTTTTTAGAAGTTCATTCTGTTTTTCTAGTTTCCCTTCAAGTTCAACAGCTTTATCATAATATTCTTTATTAACTCTCTGGAAATTTACCTTAGCAAGTATAATATCTTCATTTTCTTTATCCTCTTCCATAGATTTCATAATACTACTGAGCTCTTTGCTGGAAAATAGGTCTTCAACAGATGTTTGTATCCATTTTTTCCCATTCTCATCTATGAATTCAGATAAATCAGGAACCATTGTTTTTTTCGTTTTTTTCATTATTAAACTTAAGTTATCATTTCTTATATAATTTGATTATTATTTAGACAGTAATAATATACTTCGGAGTGTAATCATATTATCGAGTTTGTAAATCAAAATCTTTAAAGACTTTATGAAATTGATTATAGATCGATTCATTTTTAATCTGATCAAGAATTAAGCTAGTCCGGGTTTATACGATTAAGCTGCTAATATGAAGGAATAGGTTAATATTTGCGATAAGGTATTCCTGTTATCGGATCAATGAGATCAGGTGCAATATCGGTTAGATGTTTAAGCACAAAACATCTGTTTTTTATCTCAGGATGAGGTATTGTTAGATCGGGTAGATTAAGTATTATATCATTGTATAATAATATATCGAGATCAATAACCCTTGGTCCTTTTGGCACAGTCTTTCTTGGCCCAATTTTTAATTCAATCTGTTGTAAAATTTTCAATAGGGCAAGAGGTTCCTTATCTGTTTCAATTAGAATTATCTGGTTTAAAAATTTTGGCTGTTCAAGCAGATCAACAGGTTCTGTTTCTTCAATTTCGCTCTCACTCAGGATTTCTGCAGGACAGGATATAATCAATATTTCTTTTGCATTTTCAATATTACTATACCTATCTCCAAGATTTGATCCAATTCCTATATATACAAGAGCCATTTTTATTTAATTGTTTTCTAAATGTTATAGTTTTGCTGTATGTCAATAAGTTATCTCAAACTGATTTCAGAGACCGAGATGAATGAGACGTTTTATTTAACGCAAAGACGCACCCCGAGCAAAGCGAAGAAGTACTCTTGGAGTGCAAAGGATTGCCGACTGTTCGCCCGGCTTGATTGGTTATTCGTAATGTGTCCACATCCTAATTACTTTTATAATTTTTTTTATATTTGATAGACCAATTGATGCTGAATATTTATTCTTCGCGAATATGCTCCAGTAAGATTACAGGAATAACATTATCTGATTATTGAATTTCCCCACAGTTTTTGGCAATACTCATATCATTAAAGCTCATTCTATAGTTTTTCCCTATAGTCATCTCCTGAAATTTCTATAATCCTACACATTTCCTTTAATCTTGATAGGATTCTACCGTCTGCTTTTTCTTTTAGTGTTTTGTAAGGATCATTATTTGAAGTAAAAACTGTAAATTTCTCAGCCTCATACCTTGCATCGATAAGATTATAGAGTGTTTCCTGTTCCCAGGGAGAGTCCCTCTGGACACCAAAATCATCAACAACAAGTATATCTATCTCTGCATATTCCCTCTCGATATTAGTAGCCTCTCCGTAATTTGGAGAACCTTCAACAAAGGATGATCTTAGTCTATTGAAAAAATTTCTAGAAATTTTTATAAGACTTCCATTTATTGCATGTCTTGTAATTAACTCCGTTAATATGATCGCAGAGAGCATTGTCTTTCCGGAACCGGGATTTCCCCATAAAAATAAACCTTTTTTAACATCTGGGAATTTTGTAATTATATCATAAGCAATTGATTTTGCTTCTTCAACTTTTTTATTTGTTGATTCAAAATTATTAATAAATTTCCAGCGATATTTTTTATCAATACCGGATCTTGAGTAGATACTATTTATTCTCTCAATTTTTAATCTTATCTCACGACAACTGCATTCATTTATGGAGTTGTTTGTATAACAATAATAGGGACTATTGCCATTGCAACTACAGTTAACAAGCACACATTTGGGGCATGGAGAGAGAGGTTCATCTCCAAGCTCCAAATAATATGGATTTGTAATAATGCCAGTATTATCGCAAAAAGAACAATATTTCTTATTTACTTTTATATCAGTTTTATTTGCTTTGTTCATAATTCTACAAACCCTTTAATTAATCTTATTAAAAAAGAATAATTGTATTGCTTTTTAAAGATTAAAGATTATTATAATATAGATGTTGATACAACTTAATTACTTTGTACATTTTTTTTTAAAATGCAACAAAAAAAAGAATCATTTTTCACAAAAGAATTACCGATAAATCTTAAGGAATATTATTTTTTAATTTAGAAAGGAGTAAAACCTTATGAAGAAGAACAGAGATAGACTTATAATAGCAATAAATATTATATTATTGATGCTTTCCGGAGTATTCGTAAACAGTACCTTAGCTCAACAAGCTGAGAAGAAAACTGTTACTCAAGCACCTGATAAGAAGGAAAAAACAAATGTTGAAGCAAAAACAGAAAAGAAAGAAGAACCGATACCGGAAGAAGTGACAGGATGGAGAGTTAAGGATTACAGGCCATATCTCAAGGCCATGAGGGACCTTGAAAAATTAAATAAAGAATATTCTGAAAATTTATTAAGAGTTGCTATTGATGAATACTCTAATGGCCTGGATATTCTTGGGGATATGGAACGAGAGGTTAAGAGGCTTATAAAATATTATAATGATAAGAAAAATTTTAATGAACAATGGTTCTGGCAGGAGATTGATAGAAAAAATCGAGAAAAAAGACATATTGCAATGGTAAAGAAAGAAGCAAAGATAAAGTCAGTTACTTTTTTTGTTAAAGCAATCAATCATCTGGATGAAATAGAATCTCGTGAGGTTAGAGAAAAGAGTGAATTCCAAAATTTTCAAATTAGATTATACCAGGTTTATGTATCTACTCAATATGATGTGCATAATTTTATGCCATGTATACCTATTCTGGAAAGATATATAAATCTTAATTATAAAACTAGAAATGATGTATGGGCATATAAATATCTTTCTAGTTGTTATGCTTTCATGGAGGCGATGTTTAAGAAATATAGACATTCAACACAGGAACAGATTTTCCATTATAAACAGAGGAAAAATAAACATATGCTTTTTGCTGCTGAGTTAAAATATGGAATCAATTCTGCTGAATATAAACACCTTCAAGAGGTTGTGGAGGTTGATGAAAAGAAGACTCAGTTGCTGAACGACTTTCAATAAGATGATATATTCTTAATTATATATATAAATAATAGCCTTTTCAGCTCCAGGATTTATTTATCTACGTTAGTCTAGATTCATTAGAAATAATGATTGTTTTAAGGATTTCTAAGTACAAATATTGGGTTTTCATTGGAATCTTGTTATTCTTACAATCTTTCGCCACAAGGTTGTAAGAATTTATTATAGAAAGATCTTGCCAGGATTCATTATTCCGTTTGGGTCAAAAAGTGATTTGATCCGCTTCATTACATTTAGGCTAACACCGTGTTCCTGCTCCATGAATTTTCTTTTTCCTATACCGACTCCATGCTCTCCTGTGGCTGTGCCTCCCAGATCAATAGCGAATTTTACAATAGCATTATTTACCTGCATTCCTCTTTCTGACTGTTCCGAATCTTCAGGATTTTTGATAAGTCCCATATGCAGATTCCCGCTCCCTGCATGGCCGAAGATGTAACCTTTTATTTCTTTTGATCGTGTCTCCTCTCTGGCAAAGGCGACCATTTCTGGATATTTTGATAGAGGAACTGCTGTGTCTATTATAATTATTTCCATTCCTTTATTAGCATTCTTCATAGAATCGAAGGTATCATAACGCGCCTCCCAAAGTCTATCCCTGTGTTCCCTTCCAATCCCATCTTCATATTGACAACAGTAATTTGATCTGCATATTTCCTCTACAAGAGATAGTTCCTCTTTGAGTCCTGCTTCGTTTGTTCCATGAAATTCCATAAAAAGCGTAGGCATCTCTTCAAGTTGAGTATTTTTATATATATTTATAACTTCAATAACGTTCCCATCAAGAAATTCAAGCGCGGCTGGCACAATTCCAGTGCTCATTATCTGATAAATCGATCGTGTAGCATTATCAACAGAATCAAAATTTACAAGCGCAGATGTAAAATATTGAGGAAGCGGTGCAAGTCGCAGTGTTATTTGTGTAATCACACCAAGAGTGCCTTCTGAACCTGTAAAAAGACGACATAGATCATAGCCGGATGAACTCTTTACAGCCTTAGAGCCTGTTTTAATGATCTCTCCAGTTGGAAGAACAACCTCTAACTGCATCACATAATCCTTAGTTGCCCCATATTTAAGTGTTTGAATTCCACTGGCATTATTTGCAACCATTCCTCCTATAGTAGCAGAAGCTCCAGGGTCAGGAGGAAAGAAAAGTCCTTTTTTTGAGAATTTTTTATTTAGATCTTTATAAACAACTCCTGGTTCAACAACGACTTGGAAGTCCTCTTCTGATTCGATTAGGATTTTGTTCATTTTCTGCATATCAAGGATAATGCCGCCTAATACAGGCATAGGATTACCCTCTAGACTAGTGCCGGCTCCCCAAGGAGTTAGAGGTATTCTATTTTTGTTCGCTAGTCTCAATATTTTGCTTATTTCATCAGCGGTTTCAGGAAATATTATAACATCAGGCATGGTTTTATTGTGAAAAGATTCATCTTTTGAGTGTAATTCTCTTTCAGACTCTCCTGTTGATACTCTTCCTTCAGTAACTATTGATCTAAAAATATCTATCTCCTCTTTTGTAATATTTCCGAGAGTCATAGTAATATACTCGTTATTTAGATGTTGTTAAGAATTTATATTTAATCGTAACAAAATAAATGAAATATTTAAGTATGTCTATAATAAAAATATTTTTAATGCTGTTAACTTTCTATAAAATTATTTCTTATACTTTATATTTTCTATATTATTTTTATAAAAAAATTGTAATATATAATAAGTCATTACTGTTTTAATAGCTTTTATATAAATTAGATTAACCGAAATCATAAATTATATTTGATTTTTCAATGTATAAATGATATAATTTTATATTATAATATTTACAGCAAATGTTATTATTATAACAATAGGATTTTAAGTTTGTTTTAATCTAAAAATCTTATGACATTTTGAATTAGCCTTTTCTTATTCGCTATTGATAATTTATTGTACTGTAAAATAGAAATAGCATCAGGATTAAAA
>JAXHTB010000126.1:0-9413 GCA_034190185.1 Spirochaetota bacterium
ATCGTCTCAATAATGCCGCGAATATTAAGGCGCCGACTATTGATTCAACATTTTTATTTAATAGTATAGAAAATGACAGGGCAGAAAATATAAAATCGATATATGATTTTGAATTATATACGATAATAGAAGGGATAATAGCTGCAAGCCTTGCGCATGTATGTGAAAAAGTATTATCCTTATCAGATAGATCGCCTCTTCTAGCTCTTTCTACTAATTTTTTTTCCATATTGTATGGATGTCGGAATATACCAAACCTAGATTCTGGAGTTTCAGGGATTTCTTTTATCAGTTCAATGAGATCGATTTCGTTAATTTTTTTCTTGGAACAGAATATATATGATAAGAGAATTATCATCTGTGAGATTGAGGAATATAATCCTGGCTTTTTCCAGTATTCCATTTTCCCTTTAAGTGCTGGTGAAGGATCGATATAGGTATCAATTTCTTTGAATACTGCGGATATATGTCCCTTGCTTAATCCATCAATCGGGGTCCCTAAAGCATCTCCAACAATACTTCCTAAAATCATACCTTTTATTCTGTCATTCACTATTAAATCCCTTTATTATGTAAAATACTAAGTTAATTCTTCCTTAGTATTACTAATTTTGTTAATAATTTGATATTTTGATTTACTATTAAAAAAATGTCAAATAAAAGTTAAATTGTATTTGACAATTAACAAAGCATATTTATTGTTTCAAAAAAATAGCGTTAACCAGAAGCATATTGAATTATTAGTTGAGGTGTGTCAATGAACACTGTTAGTTTAAGAATCAATGGTGCTGAGGTTAAATCCACAAAAGGTAATACAATTCTTGAGGCATGTCGGGAATTAGATATCTATATCCCCACTTTATGTGCACATCCTGATTTGCCGTCTTCCCTTGGCACCTGCCGCTTATGTATTGTAGAAAATGAAGGGCATGGTTTTCCTAGTTCTTGCCTTACTCCTGTTTCTGATGGAATGATTATTCATACTGAATCACCTAGAGTTAAGGAAATTCGTGTTCATAATTTCAAGATACTTCTTTCCAATTTGCCATCCCCAAGACTTGATCATCAAGAACTAAGTCGAATAGCTGAGCATATTGGGGTGAGAGAGGAGGATTTCCCACCCTATGTTTCAGGCAATTTGCCAGTTGAGTCTGATGAAAAAGATGGCAAAGTGCGACTAAGCTTAGATCATAATTTATGTATACTCTGTGGTCGCTGCATCAGAGCCTGTCGTGACTTGCGGAAAACAAGCGCGATAGATTTCATTTCGCATAATGGCAAGCTCAAAATTGGCCCTGCACGGGCTCCATCATTCAGTGAAGCTGGATGTACTTTCTGTTCTTCTTGTGTTAAATTTTGTCCAACTAGCGCATTTACATTAACAAAGTTGAGGTTAAATGATGGTTAGAGCTGAAGTTGTAATCATGGAAGATCGGTGCTTTGGATGCGGCTACTGTGTAAAATTTTGCCCGCAGGACTGTATTTCTATTCTTAGTGACAAGTTTAATGCAATGGGTCAGTCCATTCCTACATTTGTCAATTCAGATAGATGCACTGCTTGTGGGGCTTGCGTATGGTTATGTCCGCATATGGCACTTGAAGTATACCAATGCATTGAAAACTAATAACAGTTTTATTCAGATAAGACTTTGAAAGATCATGTCATAATTTAATTTGAATATACTGAATCGATAGATCTACAGCATTAGTCTGAAAAAGATCACGATGTTAGTATACTTAAAATAGTTATAAAGAAAATTTTCACCGCTTCATTTGTCAACTGTTAATAATTGCTGATCACTTATTCTGATTTTCTGAACAGTATTTTGTGAGTATTGAATTGATTGATATCATAGATATAGGAGTATGACAATATGGGAGAGAGAATTTTTGTTCAAGGGAATGAAGCAATAGGTTGGGGCGCATTAAGCGCAGATTGTGACGCCTTTTTTGGTTATCCAATAACACCTCAAAATGAGGCTACAGAGTGGTTTGCTCGCGAGTTTCCCAAAAATGGAAAAGTTTTTGTCCAGACTGAGTCTGAAACAGGTTCAATAAACATGCTCTTTGGAGCTGCATCAGCTGGTGTCAGATGTATGACATCTACATCAAGCCCTGGATGGGGACTGATGCAAGAGGGTATTTCACATATTGTAGCTGCTGATCTCCCATGCGTTATCGCGCTGGTTCAAAGGGGAGGACCTGGCGCGGGCACCACTAGACATGCGCAAACTGACTATAAGTCAGTTGTTACAGGTGGCGGCCCTGGTGACTATAAAAATATTGTTCTTGCTCCTGCATCTGTACAGGAAATTCATGACCTTGTGCAAATGGCATTCTATCTTAGCGATAAATATAGAAATCCTGTAATACTATTAAGCGACGGTATCTTAGGACAGATAAGAGAGCCATTAGAAATTGAAACAATCGATTTTGGAGAATTGCCATACAAGGATTGGGCGCTGAGAGGCAGGGATAATCAAAAAGATAAAGGGCGTAGGTTTATTCATGGAGCTCCAGGACTTGTGCCTACAACATTCGGAATGGACTACAACGATTGGTTAGAACATGCTGCAAAAAAATTTGAAGATATGCTGAGTGAAGTGAGGTATGAAATATATAACGGGGATGATGCTGAACTTTTAATAATTGCTTATGGATATCCGGCTCGATCCACTGAGGAAGCTGTTAATATAGCTCGTAAGGAGGGCTATAAAGTTGGCATGATTCGACCTATAACATTATGGCCATTTCCTGAAAAAATAATTAAAGAAAAGGCTCAGAAGGGATGTAATTTTATAGTAGTGGAAGATTCTCTAGGACAAATGGTTGATGATGTTAAGCATGCTGTATGTGGAATGTCTGATGTCCATTTATTAAATATATTAGACCGTCATCTTCGTCATGATGGTGGCATGCTCCTGCCAGGAAGGATTTATGAAGAGATAAAAAAGAGAATAAAATAATCTGTTGTAGCATATAGCAGCTCATGGTAGAAAAGAAAAATTTAATAATTTAAGATTTGCAGAGTATATAATATAAAATTCAATGAAACAATCATTATTCAGGAGGACTGAATGTTAGTGAGAGAAAAGGTTAATGGGATGCCTGAAACTGTTCTTTTACCATCTATGATGGCTTGCCCTGGCTGCCAGCATCCTACAATAGGACGAATTGCAATTGAGGCTATGGAGGAGTTAGGAATAGTTGGTAATTCTATCGGAATTATGGGCGTTGGATGTACTGCTGGTCTGTTGGCCTTTGCAAATGTTGATATAGCCCTGCCAGCACATGGCAGGGGGCCTGACGCTGCAACTGCAATTAAAAGGGTTCGTCCTGATACAATCGTATGGACTTTACAGGGTGATGGCGATTGCATAGCCATAGGAGCTGGTCCATTTATAGGTGCTCTAACACGCGGAGAAAATATAACTATTATCATGGGGAATAATACAAATTATGGCACAACCGGTGGTCAGTTAGCTCCTACATCCTTAATAGGTCAAACTACAACTACCTCTCCAAACGGCCGTAAATCAAGTACTGAAGGATTCCCCACTCATACTGCTGAACTTGCTGCAAGCTTTAAGTCATGCGCTTATAGCGCCAGAGGCGCTCTTACAAGTCCGGACAATTATCAGCGAACTAAGAGATATATAAAGACAGCCTTTCAAAAACAGATGAATAATGTAGGATTCAGTATTGTAGAAGTTATCTCAGCCTGTCCACTCAACTGGCGCAAGACACCGGTTGAGTGTTTAGAATGGATTGAGAACAATATTCTGGATGAGTATCCCTTGGGTGAGTTTAGAAATGTGGATCAGATAGAGTAATTTAATATCAATAAATAATAAAGATATTGTATTTCCAATATGAGATAATCTGTATAGCTTTTAAAACTTCTCAGAATAGAAATCATTTACTTTTTAGCGAAATGAACGCCAACCATGCAGAGGAGGAAAAATGGAAGGTAATTATTCAAATCGAGATGAGTTACTAATTGCCGGTATAGGCGGTATGGGAGTGCTCTTGATAGGATCACTTCTTGCATCTGCTGCCTTTGAAAAATATCAACATGTATCATGGCTGCCATCCTATGGAGTTCAACCAAGAGGCGGATTGTCAGAATGTACTGTAATATTCTCAGAAGAAAGGATTTCTTCCCCTCTCCTTGATCAAGCGCATACCGTGATCCTGATAGACGGCACACAATATGGTGTAATGGAGCCAAGAGTTCGTAGCGGCGGTATTATGATAGTTGACAATAGTGGTATGAAAGATGACAAAACCAGAAATGACATCGATCTAATAGCACTTCCTGCTATGACAACGGTTCTTGACATCTTTGGTGAAGCTACTGCATCCAATCTCATTCTTCTTGGGGCTTATATTCAAACAACCAATGCAATGCCAGCAGAACTTATAAAAGAGCATATGACTAAAAGATTCTCAAAAAAAGAGAAACTGCTCAAACGAAATATAACCGCATTTGAGAAAGGACTGGAACTCGCTGCAAAGTAATTCAGAAAGGTTTTATTATTATCTTATTGCTCTGACTATGGACGCAATCAAATTTTAAAAAGATCTGATTTTCTATTAAGCTCGACAACTTGAGAATGAGGGAAGAATAATTCAGATTGCTGAATGTTAATAACTATGCTGACTGTAGGATTCTCCATTCAAGCAGGAATTGCATCTTCAGGCTCCTATGTTTTTAATCTGGGAAATAGTATTAGACAAAAAAACGCATAAAAAAACAAGTTTTCATATTTGAAAGAATTTAATTAATTTAGCTTTTTCTCTTTTCCCTGTATGTATCCCCATTTCTGTAACAATCTGTTTATATCCCTTGAAAGAAATCTTGTCTTTTTAATTTCTCTTATGCCGCTTTTTTGCGGAATATTCCAATAGAGCAATCCTTTGTTAATAAAAGATATGATATTATCGCATGGTTTATAATGAAATATTTTATTCGATGGATCTATTAAATAGGGTCCATTAATGGAACTGCTTATAACAGGTAAAAGATATCTTCCAGAGAATAATTTTATTTTCTTATCAGTGTAGAGAGCTGTCTTAGCTTCTTTTGGGATAGTCTGATAGATGATAGAATTACCAGGAAGCAAATTGAAATAATACTCCTTCCTGCTTATCTTCTCAAGCTCTGAACCTTTTCCGTTAGTTCTTACATCATAAAAAAAACCATTATATACCTTAATTATTCCACCAACTTTTACACCTTTAGAGGTGAGTATATTTTGGGTTTGCTCGAATCTCATTTTGTGTAGAAGATCTTGCATCTTCATGGTAACCTGCTTTTTCTTATCTACAATATTCTCAAGCTCATTAGGATCTTTTTTAAGATCAAAAAGCTCTCTGTACTCTATTACCTCATCTCCTCCCCAGTGACTTGGACGAAGTCCGAATCCATAAAAACGCTCGGCATATTTATAACCATGAGCTCTTACTGAATACATCATCCTTCCCTCAGAATATAGGATACGATCCTTCCTCTCTTTACCTCTTATTACTGACAGAAGGGTTTTACCTTTATATTTTACAGGCTGAGGGATATCTAGCAGATCGAGTATAGTGGGAGCAATATCAATACTTCTAACCAGCACATCGGTTTTTTTATTGCGTAGATTCGATTTAATATCCGGTTTTATTATAAGAGGAGTTCTCAGTTCTTCATCGAGCTGGGTCTGTCCATGAGAATAAAGCGCCCTTGCATCTGTAAATGGACTATATTCATGCTCCCTGCTGAATATCTCGCCATGATCTGATGTTACAATAATTATTGTATTATTATACAGATTCAGCCTCTTAAGCTCCTTAACAACTAATCCTATATAGTGATCAGTAAATGCCACCTCGCCAAGATAGGAGCGAAACCATGGATGCATATACTTATATCTTCTTTTTAAGGGATTCAGATATTGTTCAGGAGGAATGTATGCGCTATGTGGAGCATTATAATTTATAAACAGAAAAAATTTCCTTCTGCTGTTGTTTTTTAACCATTCAATAACCTCATTTGTAATATCGATTGTATCTTCCCATTGTGTTTCGTATTCCGAGAGATTATCAAAATTCAGATCAATACCTATTCCATTGTAATCCAACATAAAGGAGTTATTACCAATCGATCTTGTTATGTAGCCTTTTTCCCTTAGGATAGATGTTATAGGTTTTATTCCGCTTTTTCGATAAAAGAATTCCTTCTCCTCATCGCTTACAGGCGGATAATAAAGATTAACTCCTGTGTCAGAGGCATAAGATGATGTAAACATCGATATTGTAGAGGGCCTTGTCCAGTTGGAAACTATAAAATGATTCGTAAATGCCATGCCATCTTTTGCAAGGGAATCGATTTTTGGAGTAATATTATATTTTTTTAATATTGAATCAACTACATCTGCTCTAAGAGCATCTACGCAGATAAATATTACATTAGTAAAAGAGGTTTGTTCCTTTTTCCTTATAAAAATTCGCGGGTTCGCAATAAAGATGTGCTGAGGATTGCTACTGTTAGCCTTGAATGATATTTCGATGTATGGAGTAGTAAAATACTCCTCAGGAAGATCGATACAGATGTCAATCCATCTATTTCCTGGAAATGCTTCATCAGAATTTTTTGTGCTATATAGGAAAAAACTTCGATCGCCATCAACAATTTTTATTATAAGGTCTCCGGCGTTTTCACCGCTCTCTATGCTGAGTCCTGCAAAAGAGAAAGAAAAAAAGGAATCACACCCAGTTGATATATCTATTGGTATAGATACCTTGCAGGGAGATCCCTTGTAAGCGCTAAGGTAGATAGATCTTCTCATATTTTGAAACATCTTCTTTTTATCTATCTCAAAACCGACCATAACAAGCCTTGGAGAATTGTAACTCCAGGGATCTTTAAATAATTTTTTATAGTTAATTAAATCCTTGTATTTTCTATTAAAATTAGAGTCCTTTATTACCGCATTATGAAAAGAAGATATTAAATCAGATGTTAGCGCTTCTTTATCAATAACCTGCTGAACCCTATTTAAGCAGGATAAGAAAGATAGAATTAGTAATAATAATGCTGATTTTTTTTTGATCATCTTAAAATATAAATTAATTTAAATGGCATCTCATAAGATTATTCTATGATGTTTTTTTATCCTTCAAATGAGTCTGTAAGAGTAAAAATAGAATAGAGGCAGAATAAAAATAATACAAAAAGGATAGAAAATAGATATTGATGCCCAAATTTGTACATAAAACCGCCAAGTAAACCGCCAATAAAAAATCCCATAAACTGAAATGAATTTAAAATACCCATAAGAGAGCCTTTATGACAATTATTAGGATATCTTGATACAGCAGCGGTTATTACAGGAGATAATATTCTATTGCCGGAATATAATAGAATAAATGAAATGATATAAGAAATAAGGTTGATGAAAACTATTGGGATTATGATGCCTGCAAGTGTAAAAGTAATTGCGATCAAAGACGTCCTGATAGTACCGGATTTATCTGCCTTTTGGTTAAAGTAGAACATAAGCGATGTTCCGATTACTGAAATTGGCAAATATAGTTTCCACATTTCAGTAATAGTCATCTTTTCCTTTATAAGGAGCGGCATTGTAAACCAGATGCTGCTGTTTGCAAGATTGCTAAGAAAAGCTATTATATTTAGTTTGACAATATTGTAATCTCTTAAAATTGCATATAAACTTTCTTTCTTGATCAGGATATCACACCTGTCCTCAGTATCCTGATTATTCATAAACAGTATAATAAAAATAATTGATATAAATATTAAGGCTGATGATATATAAAAAAGGGTTGGAATTCCATATTCATATGCTAAAATAGGACTTAAAGGGAATCCTATAATAACAGCAGATCCAATAGACAATCCCACATAGGATAGAGCAGAATTTCTTCTTTCACTATCAGTCCCGTCAGTAAGCCATGCCATTGAAACACCTGTAAAAGCGCCGACACCAGATAAGAATCTAGCAAAGATCAGATGATAGATATTTGTAGAAAGACCGCATAGTAAAGTCCCAATAAAATAAATTGATAAGGCTAGAAGAATTGTTTCCTTTCTTCCCCATTTATCGCTCAGTCTTCCCATTGGAAGCTGCAGAACTGCCTGGGAAATACCGAAAACACCAAAGGCAATTCCGGAAAGATACGCAGTTGAATCTGGAAGCTCTTTTGCATAGATTGCAATAAAAGGAATAATGAGCGATGTCCCAAGGGTCCTCATGGAGGCTACAAAGCTGATTTTACTAATCAACTTTTTTTCATTTCTCTGCATGTTATTTTTCATTAAATATGATCAGCGAATTTAGTAAGATATTTTGTAACAGTAAATCATTAGGGTTTACTCTATTTATATCAGAAATAGATCTAAGGGTTTAAAAGTCAAGATAAATAGCTGGATACATATAAAAATGAAAGAAGTTTTCATTGATCTTTATCATAAAAGAGTATATTTACTGCCTAAAATAATTTACTCATTGTTTCTAATATTGCTCCTTCAGAACTCCTTTTACTTGATACTATATGCTGAGACGAGAATCAACCAAGAATTGCCACTATATGAGATCGTTAATGGTGTTAATAAGATCCTTTCCTATCCTAAAGGGGAAATATCAGGAAGGATGCTTCATCTTACCCCACAGGGAGAATCGAGGCTTATTACTATTACTGCTTTAATATCAGATGATGATTATCTTTTTAAATTTAGAAGCAAGCCTAGAGGCAATGAGTTAAAGATTTTATTTAATCTAAAAAAGAGGGATATCTGGGTTTATAATATCCTTGACCAACAGATCTATAATAAAAAAAATATAGATAGATTCGACTCAATATTATTGACAAATTATTATTTTATTGACCTTTCCAGAGATGACTATATAAGTAATTATAATATTGAGATGAAAGGCAATGCTACAGTAAAAGATTATAATTGCTATAAATTAGACCTGGTCCCAAAGAAAAAAGATTGGGGATATGGGTTGCTAACCATGTATATTAGCAAAAACGATTTGGTTCCACTTCGAATTGAGTATCATGATACTAACAATATCCTTTTTAAGACCCTTGCTGTCACTAAGGTTATCGAAAAGGATAAAAGTATTATTCCAATAAGATACGATATGCTAGATATAAAAAACAGAACAGTAACGATCCTGGAATTCACAGAATTCAAGAGACATGCTGAATTCAGTAGAGAAATATTTAGACATTTCAATCTTGGGAGATGAGTCGGGGGTCTTCAATATTGTAATTTCTTATAGTAGAATGGAGTATGAACATGAAAATAAAGGTTAATGGAAATATAATCGACTTTGATAAATCCACTATTAAAGATATTATAATTCAATATAAACTTGAAAACAGAAAGGTTGTTGTTG
>JAXHTB010000127.1:0-9386 GCA_034190185.1 Spirochaetota bacterium
AATAGAAGTAAGTGGTATCTGGAAACCGGGTAAAGGGGAATCAAAAAGTATCAGACCACCAAGAATAAAAGAGACTATGCCTCCAAGGGTAAGAAGTCCATAACTAACAATATTCAACTCCAGGATAAATAACACTATCCCAAGAGCAAGAAGTACAATTCCTGCAAAATTAATTGGAAGAACATTTATTGCCAGTAGAAATATAAAAAATGATATTGCCCCAATTACACCTGGGAAAATCATTCCTGGACTCTTTATCTCCACTCCTATTCCAATAACAGCAATAATCAATAGGAAAAAAACCACCTGCGGATCAGCAAAGAAATTGAGTATCTGGTCTTTACTGTCCATCTCGTACGCGATCATAGTGGTATGTGCTGTATTTAAGATAACACTCTTTCCATTTATTTTTACCTTTCTTCCATCCAGCTTAAGAAGAAGGTCCTCCATATCCTCAGCAATAAGGTCGATAACCCCCAATTTCTTTGCCTCAAGATATGTGCTTGATATAGCTTCCTTTACAGCCTTTTCAGTCCACTTAATATTTCTTCCCCTTTTCTGCGCAAGACTCCTCCCATAGGCCATAGTATCATTCAGAACCTTCTTCTCCATTACACCATCCTTGCTTTTCCCCTTTTCATCCTTCTGTCCAAATTTAAGTAGAGGACTTACCGGGTGCATAGCTCCGATCTCTGTACCTGGAGCCATAACTGCGACATGCGCAGAAAGCATGATGTAACCTCCTGCTGATGCAGCCTGTGCACCTTTAGGATAAGTATAGACAACAACCGGCACATCTGATGATAAAATCGCCTTAATTATCTCTCTCATCGATGTAAGCAATCCGCCTGGTGTATCCATCTGTAAAACGATAAATTGGGCGTTTTCCTTGTTAGCCTTTTCAATAGATTCTATAATATGTTCAGCTAATATTGGATTTACCGATCCCTCTAGTTTGATAACAGCATACCTGTTGCTTGCAAATACAACAGATGAAAATAAGATAAAACATATTACTAAAGAGAATAAAATTGTCAAAAATCTAAATTTCATAACACCATCCTATCATAATTTCAGCATTAATGACGATTATATGATGAAAGATAATTGTGTCAAGTCAATATAATTATAATACTATAATTTAATATCACTATACTTATAATTGAAAGCATTTTATAATCAGAATTTATTATCCGATAAATATTATAAGGAAATAAAACTTATGATAATAAGAGAAATAAAGCGCAGACTCTGCTATAATAATATAATATATCTTTTCTTTAATTTAAATCATTCTTTACCAGCTCCATTATCAACAAAATATTTAACTATATCTATGCCATTTACAGTATGTAAGAGACATCCTAATTCCATCGATATACACTACTATAACTTAAGTAAATTACTCCTTGGGAAAATATATATTCTAATAATACTATTTATTTTCCTCACTCATCTTGACCTTTCTGCTGAATCTAAACAGGTTGATACATCACAAAACCCTAAAACAGTAAAGAAACAGGAAAGCGACAAAGATCTAAAGCCTTTATCAGTGAAAAATAAGAGCGTTACTAATAATATTGAAGAGGTTGGAAAAGAAAAAAATAACAGAAAGACAAAAAAAGAATCTAAATTAGATAAAAAAAAGAATGAAGAAATCGCTAAAGATAATGCTCCTGATGAAGTAATGACAGAAGAAGAGCAGATAAAATTTGAAAAAGAGAAAAAGAAAGCAGATCGTTTAGAGAAAATCATCGATCTTGGAACTCATAAAGAAAGAAAAGAGGCTATAAAT
Organism: Spirochaetota bacterium; assembly: GCA_034190185.1. Classification (GTDB taxonomy): domain Bacteria; phylum Spirochaetota; class UBA4802; order UBA4802; family JAFGDQ01; genus JAXHTB01. The sequence continues at coordinate 1,796 of JAXHTB010000127.1, forward strand.
CTCTTCCTTACAATGAAGAATAAAAAAATTAAAGAAAGGTTAGGGAAAAAGCTAATTGATTTAATTAAAAATGAAATTGATTCCGATGTCAAGGTGAAGTCAATAACAGTTGCAGGTGAAATGAAAATTCGCAATGCAGTTCCTGAACTTCTAAACACACTAAATGATGAATCTGAGGATGTGAGAATTGCATCTGTATACGCTATTAAGCGAATTGGAGATACTAGCACAAAACCAACTCTAATTCTGAAAATAAAAGAGCAGAAGCTTGATGAAAATTCAAATTATATCGAAGCTCTTATTGATACTCTTGGAGAATTTAACACTGTTGAATTATCCGAATATGCAATTGAGGCTATAAAGGATGATCAGACTACAAAAAATATTCGTGAACAACTAATATTATTTCTAGGAAAGATTGACTCAAGGAAATCGAAAAATTTTCTTATAGATGTACTAAAGAATGAAGAAGAGGAAAAGGTAAGCAGAGCATTTGCAGCAAATTCCCTTGCGAAACTTGGAATAAAAGAAGCTGCAAAGGATATTGATGAGGTAATAAAAACAATAGAATCATACACCTTTAAAAAGAAAAAAAAATACTATAATTTGTATATTTACTGTCTGGCTGCGCTTGCAAAACTTGGCGATGAAAAGGCTGTGCCAAGGCTGATAAATTCATTAAGGAGCGACAATGCTGTAGTCAGACTTAAAGCAATTATGTTAATTAAGGAATTAAAAGATAAAAGAACAATTGACATTTTAAAGTATAAAATGAATTATGATCAGAGTAGAAGTGTTCAAAGTGCTGCCAGAAAGGCGCTTAAGGAACTAGGAGTGGATACTGAGGAAAAGCAAGAAAGTGAGAAGAATGAAAATTCTGAAAAAAATAATGCGAAAAAAGATAAAGACGAAAAACCTAAAGCTGAAGAGAAAATAAAAAAAGAAAAAAAAGGGAAATCGGATGTCCAAAAATAATTCCTTTGAAAATACAGGACTACTCAACAGGATAAAAGAATCATCAATATTCTTTATTTTTATTATTATTTCTGCTGTTATCTCCCTTATTATTATCGATTTAATTGTATTCCCAATTGCGCTTTTTGCAATAAAAAATAAGGAATTATATACTCGAATAATTATACACCTTTTATGGCTCTCATCTTCACTGTTCTTTATACTACTTCTTATAAAAAAATTACGATTTCTAAAAAAAATCGAGTTAACAAATTATCAAATAATTAAATATATACTCATAAAACCGTTCTTGATCTTTACGACAACACTTATTATAATAATTCTAATTCTAGTATTAGTCGCTATTTTATATATTATTCTGCAAAATAACTATTACATACTATATTCTATAACAAATTTATAGATAAATATTATGCTAGCAAAGAGTGAATTCGATAAGTACTTTCAAAACCTCCCGCAAGTTAATAAAGAAAAAGATTTTGATGAATTCTGGAACAACTCAATTACAGAATTAAAAAAAACACCAATAGATCCTTTATACAAAAAAAAACAGATCTCTAATACACTATTCGACACATTCGATGTTACCTTTAATGGGTTTCGCAAAACCCTCATTAGAGGAGAACTACACATACCAAGAGATATTAGAAAACCAAAGGTTGTAATAACCATCCCGGATTACAACCGCAAGTATATCTATCAACAATATCCCCTTAATACAAATCTTGCATTCTTCTTCCTCCAATTAAGAGGTCATGAAATTATAAATAATACAGAAAGGAATAAAGAAGAAATGCCAGGCTATATAACTGAAAACATTCTATCCAAGGATAATTATTATGTTAAGAATATATATCTGGACGCCTGTAGAAGCATCGATGCATTACGTCTAAATAGAAAACTTGATTGCAGCTCAATAGGAATTATCGGCAAGGGATTAGGAGCGGCAGCTTCATTATTTATGGCAGCCTTCTCCAAAAAGGTTGCAGCAGTAGTACTCGACACACCAGCCTTTTGTCATCTTCAGCTAAACCAAAATATATCTAAAAGTGACGCTACAAAGGAAATAAATGATTATCTATCAAATAACAAGAGCAAAAAAAACCAGATAAAGATAAATCTATCATATTTCGACTCTATAAACCTTGCAGAAAATGTAAGATGTCCTGTGCTTACAACTGTTGGATTTAAGGATACACTTTCACCCCCTGAATGTATCTTTGCGCTGTTCAATCATCTATTATGTGAAAAAACTATGGAGATATATCCTGACCAAGGGAATGAAGCAGGTGGGGAGGACCAATTTATAAAATCGATAAATTGGCTATATGACATTATGGAAAACCATAACCAGTAAGATGTCAACTGCTCTTAAACTGAGGAAACATATTTTGAATATGTGATATCAATTATTAGGTTGCGTCAAAATAATCATATATGCTCATGTTATTTAATAGTCAAAGATTGATTTGCCTCCTTTCAGAATATATAAGATGGATCTTTGCATAGAGGAATTACATACTATTGCAAATGGATCAAATAATCTTTACTACAAATTTCGCAGACTAAGGCAGATAGAGATCAATAATAATTGGCTCTTCTCAAAGCTTCAAAATACTGATAAATTATTTTTTCTATTCTTCTTGATTTTTAATAATATATAAATTATAGTAAATATATTATTAAAGTAAGGTAAGTACATGCATAAAAGAAAATTACCGAGGATGCAATTAAAAGCTGAAGCTGAAATAATTCATAATGACATCGTCATAAAAGGGGAAATTGACAACCTGAGTCTGACTGGAATTTTTGTAAAAACAGCTGAATATATCGAGACAAATACTGATGTAGAGGTTATCATATATCTTGGGAAAATAGAAAAACAGGTTTCCATTCAGATTAAAGGTAAAATAAACCGATCAGGGGAAAATGGTATAGGTATACAATTCACCGATTCAGAAATAAATAAAAAACTCTCCAAGGCTTTCATTTAAATACACAATTACAACATAAATAAAGAGTAACTACTCAGCTATCTCTTAACTGCTCGAATATTTTAATTTTTTATAAAACTGTAAAATAAGGAGATAGAAGAGATTATTGTAATATCCGCATTAATCAATATCATTGTCATTGATAAATCATTCCTTAGTATGTACTCCTCACATAAGATTTTGCAATAATAAACCAAAGCTTCCATAATAATATTCCTATAAAAGTAATAAGTAAGTTCAATCTGATTTCACAAGGAATGATGGTAGAAAATCAGTGTCTCATCCGTGTTAATCCGTGGCTAAAAAACACACTATTTAATTTCTGAAAACAGTTTGATCTTACGAAATAATTTGATAAGTTTTACTATTGACACTATTTTATAAATCATGAATATTATTTCGAAGCGATCTCTAAGCTGGAGATGTAAATGGAATTTATAGCAATCAAATTTTGGGAATTCATAAATAGAAGTAAAGGATGGATAACTCTATCCTTTGTTATTATTGGAACCTTTATTTTAAGACTTCCAACGATCTTTATTGACTACATTCATATCGATGTAATAACTTCATACATTCTAGCTAAAAGAGACCTGGCAGGACTCTCCTTTACCCCTAATAAGGGGTGGGTTTATCATTACCTTGTTAAATGGAGCATAATCCTATTTGGCAACTCTCCAAGTTCATTTCACTTCACAGGAATTATATTTGTGATATTAACAGTCCTATTTATCTATCTGCTTGGGAGGAAAATCTATAATAAAAGAAACGGAACTATTGCTGCTTTATTATATGGATTTATAATCTCATCATATAATACAGAATTCCTTGCGACAAATGCTGAGATAATATATAATCTATTCTTTGTGTCAACCTTTTACTTTTTTTATCTGTGTATATTTGAAAAGAGATATATCTGCATCTTCCCATTTATAATATCTGTCATACTGGGAATATTTACAAAATTTCAAGGATCATTCGCTTTCTTAGCTATACTAGCATATCTACTTTTAATAAAACCGGCATTTGCAATAACTATCAAGACCAAAAAAATAAAATATTATATTATTATAATATCAACTATGATGATCCTATTTCTTGCAATTTATTATGATTTTAGTTATTCAAAAATATTCTTCCAAAGCTCCCTTAATAATTCAATTACTCGTATGATAAACTATGTCAGCAACAGAGGATTTAGTCCATTGCTTATAATAGGGAAGCTATTATGGAGGTCATTTCATTTTACTCTATATCATAGCATAATTTGGATTCCTGCTTTATATTATATATACAAATTTTTCACACAAAAATATAAAAAAAACGAAAAAGATGCATATATCATCTCAATTATTGTTTTTCTGTTTCTTACTATCTTTATTGGAGGAGCTAGATTATCTGTACATTATTTTATCCCTGTACTTCCTCTTCTTTCAATTCTTTCAGCAAATGAAATCTTAAGAAGGATAGATAATGTGAAAGCTAAAAAACTCTTCTTTAAATTAATAATGCTGCCTGTTCTTTTTTTCTTTATCTGGAATGTTAAAGATGTATATATTGCACATTTCAAACCTGAGTGGAAACATGAAGAAAGCAAAATTGCATTTCTCTTTAGAATAATTGCTATTGGCTCACATGGAGAATACCTTCTACCGCATAAGAGCCTTTTACCTGTATTACAATATATAGGAGAGAATACAACAGAGGATGATAAACTTTTAGTCTGGCCTATGGGTACTGAAGTAATATACTTCTCAGGAAGGAGATCAGTCGAACCTAATTACTGGTATAATGAAGCAGCTCTTCATGCAATAGTACAGAAAGAAAAAAACGATTTATCAACATTTAATAGATATGAAAAAACCATAATAAAAAAAATTAAGAAACTATCACCCGATTATTTTGTAGATGTAGGTTCAACATCTATGATACGGAAGGTGCTAATATATAAAAAAAATAATGACCCACCCTACTACTTCGATATTAATACAGCTCCAATGATTCGGTTTGGATCTTTTGGAGGTCTTAATAATTTTCCTAAGATTATCGATTTTCTCAACAATAATTATGATTTCGCTGGTAATTTCGGTGAGGCACAGGTATGGAAAAAAAGGGATAGGAATAAATGAACAGAAACTCTAAACATCTGATTTTCCTCCTCTTTGCAATATTCATATTAAGAGCCCCTGGTCTTTATCAGCCAATTCTTGATATAGATGAAACTGTATTTAGCGAATTTGCTAATATTATAATCGATGGAGGTATTCCCTATGTTGAAGCAGTTGATAACAAACCTCCATTAATGTACTACTTTTTTTCATCAATTTATCTAATATTCGGTAAGAATAATCTTATTGCCGTTCACTTTATTACAACAATTATTGTAATGCTTACTGCTATATTAATATATTTTTTTGGGAAGGAGATAAAAAATGAAAGATGCGGTCTTATTTCAGCTATAGTATTTACAGCACTTGCTCATATATATGAACCCAAATATATCTCTTCAAATGGTGAAACAATAATAAACCTTCCTCTGATAATTTCTTCATTATTATTTATTAAATATAATAAGCTAAATAAAAAGGAATGGTCTTTTTATTTAGTTAGCGGATTCTGCCTTGGAACTGCTGTAATAACAAATTATAAAGCCGGTATACTGTCTCTGGTCTTTCTAATTCATGCTATTATTTTTAGAGGAATATTTTCAGGAACAGCACCAATCTATTCATCTATCATAAGAGAATCTAATCGTTTGTTAATTATCGGATTTGCATCAATAATTCCTATTGTAATCATTATTTTATATTTCCTTAATTTGGGAAATATTGAAGAATCGATATTCTGGGGGTTTACATACAACTTGAAATATATATCCACAGGTTCGGAAGCAGTTCCTTTAATCAAAACTATAGGCAGATTCGCCTATTTTATTGTATGCTCTTTGCCTGTCTGGATAATATCTATTATTTTTATTATTAATAAATTCTCTTCTTCTGATGTTTTATCCTTTAGCAATGAAGAAAAATTAAAAGATGAAATTTTCATATTCTTATTATTATGGACGGGATTCTCCTTTTATAGTGCTACACTTGGAGGCAGAGCTTATGGGCATTACTTTATCCAGATTATTGTTCCTCTATCGATCCTTTGCGGATACGCTTATATTCATATTATCCATAATTTAAAAAAGGTAAAAATAATCTTCTGGTCTTTTCTATTAATAATTAATTTATTATTTTTTCTATCCAGAATTGATATAAATTACACCTACAGCCTGATTAACTACCCTAATTGGGAGGCTGATATAACGTATCAAAAGATAGGAAAATATATCAAAGAAAATTCAGATCCCAAAGACAAAATATTCGCTTGGGGATGGTCTACTCCAATCTATTATTATTCAAACAGAAGATGCAGTTCAAGATTTCTTATTGCAGATTATATATCTGGAAGAATTTTTGGGATTAATAATGATTCGCAAAAAATAAAAAAAAATTCAAATAGAAAAATTATAACCGATTTACTAAAAGATTTTAACAACTCTCCACCCCTCTATTTCATAGACACAACGCGTTCTAACCTTTATGGTTACAGCAGGTTTCCGATAAAAAATTATGATGAATTACACAGAATAATAGATAAAAACTACACACTAACAAAAATAATCGATAAAGTAGATGTCTATAAAAGACGCTTCTGAAATATTGCCATAAATCTAATGCTAATTATTATATTTCTCTTATTTCTATCTTTAGAAAAAGTTAATCCAACACTAAAGAAAACAATATGCTGATGATTATTTAAAGAGGACAGCGTCAATAATGGTGTTAGAATTGATGGAATAAGTCAGTTTATTACTGTTATTCTTAACCTTTTCCCCATTAACAAGCCAATATGAGATTTCCTTACCTTTATCCCCAACAATCTCAACTGTAATCTTCGAGCTTTTAAAGTAAAGGCCCTTATATCCTTGTTTGTGAATATATCCGTCTATCTTTAAATCAGCATCTCCTATGTTCCTAACTTTGCAGTAGAAACTATCAGGATAATCAAGATATTTTTTTAACAACTTCATTAGAAATTCATGCCTGTGTTTAAAGAATTCTCTGGTTTCACTAATAAATCCAAGTTTTTTTATGCCAAAAGATTTAGCAGTCTTTTCATAATATAAAACCCTCGATTCCAGATATTCAGGCGTCAGCCTGTGATTAAGTATATCCATTATCATTCTCTGAAAATATTTCCTATACTCCGGATCTTCAATATTCAACCGCCTGAACAAGATTGCGCGAATATCTGTGGTAGTGACCTTTTTTGATTTGTTCATTAACTGTTGAATATTTATCTTCTGTTCCCATATATTATTAATATCTGTTTCATATCTGTTTCTTATACTATGATCCATATCCCAGTTAATCCATGACCATTTGGCGCCTTGTTTACTTTTGTCAAGAAATGCTATACCCTGATAAGGGTCGCTGTTTGCACAAAAGAGGTGGCTGATCCACCACCGTGAAAAATTATCAATATTAATATTTTCCTCAACATCTTTCATTGTCATTTTAAATCTATAATCTTTTGCCCAGCTAATAATTCTATTATACTCAGGAGGTCGTTCC
>JAXHTB010000128.1:0-9260 GCA_034190185.1 Spirochaetota bacterium
CTTGAGGAACTTATATCAGCAATTAACAATATGACTATCCGCGGCGCAGGCGCAATAGGAGCTGCAGGAGGGTATGGCATAGCACAAGTTGCTATGCAATCTGAGCTGAAAGATGTTATTAAAAATATTGGATCAGCAGCCAACAAATTGAAAAAGACTAGGCCTACTGCACAGAATCTTTTTACTGCTATTGACAAAGCACTTCTGTCTGTAAAGAATGAAACTGATCCCCAAAAAGTTCGTATGAAAGTTGTTGAAGAGGCAAAGCATTATGCTGATATGGACGCATTAGCATGCAAACAAATTGGGGCTTATGGCGCTCCCCTCATCAAAGATGGCGCCAGGATATCTACTCATTGCAATGCGGGATGGCTTGCTTTTGTTGATTGGGGTTCTGCTCTCTCTCCTATATATTACGCTGCTATAGAAGAAGGTAAGAACATTTTTGTATATGTAGATGAGACAAGACCCAGGTGTCAAGGATCAAGGTTAACCTCTTGGGAACTTTTGCATCAAGGAATTCCGCATACTATTATTGCAGATAATGTTTCAGGCGCGTTAATGTGGCAGGGAAAAATCGACATAGTAATAGTTGGTGCAGACCGCATTGCAATGAACGGCGATGTGGCTAACAAGATAGGCACCTATTCTTCTGCAGTAGTTGCCAAGGAGAACGGTATACCATTTTATGTTGCAGCGCCAATATCAACAATTGATATCCATTGCTCCTCAGGAGAATCTATCCCAATTGAACAGAGAGATGAGAATGAAACATTGTATATGTTTGGAAAAGACGATCTGGGCAATTTATCGAAAATTAAGATATCCCCGGAAGGATGTACCGCTCTTAACATAGGATTTGATGTTACTCCTGCAAAATATATTACAGGAATTATTACTGAGCGAGGAATAATTCCTGCAAGCTATGATGGAATAGCTGGCATCTTAAGAGAAGGAAATAAATGATGGATTATAGTGATAGGATAATTATAGGTTCTGATCATGCAGCTTTCAGGTTAAAAGAGATTATTAAGAAGCATATTGAAGGAATTGGTTACGATATATATGATGCAGGATGTAATAAAGAAGAGTCATGTGATTATCCAATAATTGGGCATGAAGTCACGAGAATAGTAAAAAAAGAAAATTGCAGAGGCATACTGATGTGCGGCACAGGCCTTGGTATGAGCTTTGTCGCAAACAGAAGACCTGGCATACGCGCAGCGCTTTGTCATAATGAGTATACGGCTGAGATGAGCAAAATGCATAATAATGCGAATATACTTATCCTCGGAAGCAGAGTCGTAGCTGAAAGCATGGCGATTAAAATAGTTGACATTTGGTTTAACACAGAATTTGAAGGTGGTAGACATCAGCGAAGAATAGACCAGATAGACATTCTTTAGTTACCTGATGATTATATATCATTAGTTTAAAGTTCTTATTAAAATATCAGAATAATTTTAACTTAATCTGTAATATAATAAATTATATGGGAACGGAGTGATTAATATGAAAATTTTTATTGATACAGCAAATATCGATGAGATAAAAAGAATTAATGAATTTGGGATATTGGATGGTGTTACAACTAACCCAAGCCTGATCGCTAAAGAGGGAAAGGATTTTAAGGAGATAATCAAAGAGATCAGTGAAATAGTCGATGGACCAATTAGCGCTGAAGCTGTAAGCCTTGAAAAGGATGGAATGATAAAGGAAGCCCGGGAGTTATCCAAGATTGATGATAATATAGTAATCAAGATACCGATGACAGAAGAGGGGCTTAAGGCTGTTAATGTCCTATCAAGGGATGGCATTCGAACAAATGTAACATTGATATTCACTCCCAGCCAGGCTCTTCTTGCTTCAAAGGCAGGGGCAAGTTTTGTCAGTCCCTTTGTGGGACGTCTTGATGACATAGGTGAGTTTGGAATGGGAATTGTGAGAGATATTGTCGATATCTTCAATAACTACGATCCCCCAACTGAAGTGATAGTAGCCAGCATAAGAAATCCGCATCATGTAATCCAGGCTGCCTTAATGGGGGCTCATATTGCAACTATTCCCTATAAAGTTATCTCAGCTATGTTTAAACATAATCTGACCGATATTGGGATAGAAAGATTCCTGAAGGACTGGGAAGTTGTGCAGAAATAGTATTTTTAACTATTTTTAAATATAGGGATACAGATCTAGACTATTTTTTATATTGATCTAAATAAATAATATATTAAATTTTTACATAAATTAAATTTTACTTAGGAAAGCAGAGTCAATTTTTAGTATGGTCTTTGCTGGACATATTGAAGGAAAATTCTTCCATATTCAGTTAATTCAACTTTTACAGGCTCATCAGACGAACCTACAAGATACCTAGTTATTCCAAAAAATTTAAGCCACGTGAAGAAATAAAAATCAAGAAATGATATTAGATAAACATCTCTTACCCCAGTAAATGATATATTTACAAAGAATTCGTTAGTTAAACTATCAATCCGAAATATATCAGTTTGATTGATCATTAGCTCGATCATAAGCTGTCTATTTTTTTTAAGCGCTTTAGCGGCATTAGGCAGAGATGGAAATATTTCCTCCCATTGTACGTTATTCCAAAAGGAGTAAAATAGCATAAGAAATATGGAATTATATGAAACAGTTTCCATTTTTACTCTGGCAATACCCCTGTAATTCTGTAATATATTGCTTTGTTTCATTATGATGATTAGTTGTTTCAGATAGATTATAATAAGATCAGTATCATCAATTTCATCAGCAATACCAGAATCGATTAACGATTCTTTACAATACTCATAAAATTCATTATCAAAATATCTGTTTTTTAAAGGGAAGTAGTGATCGTTTACGAAACAACATATAAATTTAAATAATCTAATTACAAAAGTATCTTTAATAAAAGCATCAGGAAGAGCTATGTTTGTTTTTTGTATTTGTTTATACAAATTATTGCACCGTATTAAAATAAGATAAGTGTTAATGCCTTAAAAAAAATTAAAAAGAATTATTCATTACAATCTAATTCATAAGATAAAGGAAATAGTCCTTGTATTCTATAGAAAATACATGAAATCTACTTAATTACTAATCAAATAAATATTACTAAAGATATCTCCTTTTCATGATTTATTGTAAAAATTAAACTAATAAAATAAATCTATTAAATAATAATCTTGATGATACAAATAGAGAAACTCTATAAACATTGTTAAATTATTATTTAAAAACTTTAATTTATAAATAATTATTCATAATTGTTGTGAAAATTCAGAATTTTACTACTTCAAAAAGTTTTTTAATTCTCTCTATGGTCATTGGGTTATAATGACCTGTTGAAGCTCCCTAATAAGGAAGGAAGTGCAGATGAACGATTCAAGGATAAGCAGTATTATTATAAGACTTAAGGTTTAATAATGCCTTGATAATTACTCTAATTGCAGGCAATAGAAAAGTGAAAATAATTCGTAAGCTCAAATGGTTTTCAGAAATTAAATAGTGTGTTTTTTGGCCACGGATCAACACAGATGAAACACTGATTTTCCCTATAGAATTATGGTATTATTTTTATGCAGTCAAGCCGCACGAAAAGTCCATGATGATCCGTGTATATCAGTGGCTAAAAACTTTACAATCGAATTTATATAACACTGACGGATTTTCTACCATCATTCCTTCTGAAATCAGATTGAACTTACAATAATTCAAAACCTTGTTATAATAAAATAATTTATTAAAGATACTATATTTATTAGATTAGTGATATGTTTTATGATGAAATCAACTTGAGAAATTAATTAAATTATATTAAATACATTAGTAAGACAGCTTTTCCTTTTATTATTATTAATTATATTCTAATTAATAATAATTTCAAACTGCCTTACAATATAAAATAAGCCATTAACATCTGTCAACTTTTTTACATAAAGAAAAAATTAAAATATAATCAATCAATGTATAATTATTTAAGATTTATTCGCAAGTATCATCAATTAAAAACGATTATTTGAGAATAAGGATATCTAATTTTTTTTTTAAGTTTTACTTTTGCTTCTTGATTTTTATAAAGCTATATTAAAGTCTATTAAATATTCGATTTGAAGATATAATAATAAATGAAGATCACAATTGGGGAAAAAGTGCAAGTATTTTCAAGTTAAATATACAATAAAGATAAAATATATATAAATTTTTTACTATATTATTTAGAAAATAAATAATTAAAAATGTATATCTATGAATATCATAATTATACATTAAATAATATTAATGATATTACAGAATCAATCATCTTTATACTAATCTATTTTTCTCATTTTCTACCGATAATTAGTGATGTGCCTGCTTCTGTATCCTTTCTATATACATCTGTTAAACCAGCTCCCATTAACCAGCCCTTTACTTCTGATTCTGTATATGTATCGCCACATTTTGTACTAACAAGCATATTTAAAGAGAATAAAGCGCCAAAGACCGGAGTAGTGCGATCTTCATCCATAATAAAGTCAAGGATAACAATCTGCCCTCCAGGATTTAATGACTTGTATGCCTTCTTTATTAAATTACTATTTTCTTTGAATGAATTTATATGAATAATTGCTGAAAGGAAAATAATATCGAATCCATTTCCGAGACCATCAATATTATAGTCTCCTTCCACTGTCTGAATAGCATATAGCAGACCTTCCTGATCAATATATTTTTTTGTAAGAGGAATAACATTAGGAAGATCAAAAACCGTTGCTTTAATATCTTTTTTTGCTCGAACAAAGGCCATAGAATAGGCAGCGGAACCACCGCCAATATCAAGTACATTTTTAACGCCGGCAAGGTCGAGTAAGGCAACAATGCCTGGAGCCTGCATATACGCGTGTCCATGCATTGCAGAAATAAAAGCGCTTAACCACTCGTCACCCCGATCATTTAGTTTTTGATCTATCACTGATTTACCCTCTTGCACAGCTTCTGTAAGGGTACTCCAGGTATCCCATAGATGAATAGAATGCATTAAGCCAGCCATATAGGCTGGCTTACCCTTAACAAGGAAGGTTGAGGATAAAGGTGTATTCGAAAACCTTTCATCTTTTTTGATCAATAGATCAATTGCGCAAAGCGCATTCATCAACCGATTTATTGCCTTCTCATTTATCCCTAATGCATTAGCTACATCACTTGAATATATTTTCTTATCACCTATTATTGTGAATATATCTAATTCAAAGGCTGTTAGCAAAATTCGGCTTCTTTGGAAAGCTAGGGCCATCTCCATGATCTTCTCTGGAGAAAGAGAACTATTATTGTTCCATTGGTTCTTTTTTAACTCCTTACTCATTCTATATACCTAGCAGACCGAACTATTCTGAAAGCTTTTTATATGTCTCAAATCTTTCCTTCATATCATCCTCTGCCATCTTGAATAGTCTTTTGGCTTCTTCTGGGAATGTTCTGGTAAGACTAGAATATCGGACCTCACTCATTAGAAACTCATTATAGTCAGCAGTTGGTTCTTTTGAGTCAAGAGTAAATGGATTTTTCCCTTCCATTTTCAGTCTTGGATTAAAGCGATAAAGTGTCCAATAGCCTGAATCAACAGCTCTCTTTTCCTCCTCCTGGCTTTTTCCCATATTTATCCCATGATTTATACAGGGAGCATAAGCTAATATTAGCGAGGGGCCATCATAGCTCTCGGCTTCAGTAATAGCCTTCATAAACTGATTCTTATTTGCACCCATTGCTACAGAAGCTACATAGACATAACCATAAGTCATAGCCATTCTTCCGATATCCTTTTTGCGGGTTTGTTTGCCCTTTGCGGCAAATTTAGCAACTGCACCGTACGGCGTGGATTTTGAGGCTTGACCTCCTGTGTTAGAGTAGACCTCTGTATCCATAACAAGAATATTCACATCATGGTTCATGGCTAGGACATGATCTAATCCACCATAACCGATATCATAAGCCCAACCATCGCCACCAAATGCCCATATAGACTTTTTAATAATATAGTCGATACTATCCAGAATATCACAGAGAAGGTCTGCCTTAGTGCCATCAGAGTTTAAAAGCTCCTCTTCAACTAAGTCCTCAATTTTAAATCTAAGCTCCTTAGTTTTTTCAGCATCATTCATATTGTCCAGCCATTCCTGAAGCATCTGTTTCAGTTCATTAGACAGGTCAATGCTCAAGGTCTCCCGGACTATGTCAGCTAACTTTTCTCGTCTTTGAGAAACGCCTAACTCGACACCAAAGGCGCATTCAGCATTATCCTCGAAAAGAGAATTTGCCCATGCTGGTCCGTGACCATGTTCATTTACTCTATAGGGACAGCTAGGTGTTGACCCTCCATAGATTGATGAACAACCTGTGGCATTAGTTATTATCATCCTGTCCCCAAAAAGTTGAGTAATTACCTTTATATAAGGAGTCTCTCCGCATCCAGGGCATGCACCTGAGAATTCAAAAAGAGGCTGACAGAACTGACTTCCCTTAACATTAGTATTTGTAATCAGATGATCCCTAATTGGAAGAGAAAGTGAAAATTTATGATTAGGTATCTCTTTTTCTGTTTGAGTGCTTAAAGGTTTCATAACAAGAGCCTTCTCTTTAGAAGGACAGATATCTGCACAGTTGCCGCAACCAACACAATCAAGGACGCTAACTTGAATCCTATAATTGTATCCACTGAATTCTTTTCCTTTTGCTTCAACCGACACAAAATCTTTTGGCGCATTTTGCAGTTCCTCGTTATTTATAAGAACAGGTCTAATAGCAGCATGAGGACAAACAAAGGAACACTGGTTACACTGAATGCAGTTTTCTGACAGCCAATGCGGCACATCTATAGCAACACCGCGCTTTTCATATTGCGTTGTTGATGTTGGATATATACCATCAGGTGGCAATGCGCTGACTGGGAGCTTATCCCCTTGCTGAGCTAACATAGGTCTCATCACTACACTTACATACTCAGGTTCATCTTTGTCTATATAAGCATCATGTCCTGCTGTTTTCCATGAATCAGGAACCTTGATCTCTATAAGGGCTTTTACAGTTTGATCCACTGCATTCACATTCATACTAACAATATCATCGCCTTTTTTCCCGTATGTTTTGCTAATAGCATCTTTCAAATATTTAAAGGCTTCATCTGTTGGAATTACTTTAGCAATTTCAAAAAATGCAGCCTGCATAATCATATTAATCCTTCCGCCCAGACCAACCTCTGCAGCAATTTTAACAGCATCAATATTATAAAATTTCAGATTTTTCTGAGCAATTATCCTCTTAAGGTTATCCGGCAGCATGGTCTCCATCTCCTTCTCATCCCAAGACGAATTAAGGAGAAAACTACCGCCATCTCGTATGCCATCAAGAAGATCATATTGATTGACATATGCAGGATTGTGACATGCAATAAAATCAGCCTTTGTTAAAAGATAAGGTGATTTGATTCTATGGGGTGAAAACCTAAGATGCGACATTGTAACACCACCCGATTTTTTTGCATCATATGCGAAATAAGCTTGCGCGAACATATCGGTATTTTCACCAATGATTTTAATGGCATTTTTATTAGCTCCAACTGTTCCATCGGCACCAAGTCCCCAGAACTTGCATCGAACAGTTCCTTCAGGGGAAGGATCGATATCCGGCCCAAGCTCAAGTGATCTATATGAAACATCGTCAATTATACCAACAGTGAAATGATTTTTTGGAACATGCGATTTAAGATTATCATACACAGCTTTTACCATGGTTGGGGTAAAATCCTTGCTACCAAGACCATACCGACCGCCAACGATATCCGGATGCTCCTTTCTTTCCTGGAACAGTGTACAAACATCCTGATATAAAGGATCGCCAAGTGCGCCTGGTGATTTTGTTCTATCTAGTACAGCTATTTTTTTAGCAGTAGATGGCAGGGCTCTTAAAAAATGTTCTGTTGAAAGCGGATGATAAAGCCGCACCTTAATAAGTCCAACACGCTCACCTGAGTCATTTAAATAATCTACAGTCTCCTCTATGACATCACAGCTTGATGCCATAGAAACGATTATTCGGTCAGCTTCAGGATCCCCAACGTAATCGAAAAGATTATAGGATCTTCCAGTAAGATCACTGACTTTTTTCATCTCCTCTGATACTATATCAGCAATTCTATCATAATAAAGATTAGAGCCTTCACGATTCTGAAAAAATATATCAGGATTTTGAGCCGTTCCTCTCATCTGAGGATATTCAGGATTCATTGCGCGACTCCTAAACCCGTCAATAGCATCCCAATCAACAAGTTTTGCCATATCATCGTAATCTATAAATTCGATCTTTTGAATTTCATTAGAGGTTCTAAAACCATCAAAAAAATGGACAAAAGGCAGGCTGGCTTTAATGCTTGAAAGATGTGCCACCAGCGCTAAATCCATAACCTCCTGAACAGAGGATGAAGCCAGCAAACAAAATCCAGTTTGCTTTACAGCATTTACATCTGAATGATCCCCAAATATCGACAATGCATGCGTTGCGATAGCGCGAGCAGAGACATGAAACACAGAAGGCATTATCTCTCCTGCTATTTTATACATATCCGGGATCATCAAAAGGAGTCCCTGAGATGCGGTAAAGGTTGTAGATAATGTGCCTGCGCAAAGCGATCCATGAACAGCAGCAGCAGCTCCTCCTTCGGATTGCATTTCTACAATTTTCATTACCTGCCCAAAAATATTTTTTCTTCCGTTCGCTGCCCATTCATCACAGTATTCTCCCATACTGCTTGAAGGTGTGATCGGATATATTGCAGCTACATCACTCATCGCATAAGCAACATGCGATGCAGCTTCGTTTCCCTCTACAGTCTTTGTTGTTTTACTCATAAATTCTCTCCATAAAAAATAAATTAATAACTTAAATATAACAGTAATCCTATAATATAGGGGAGTTTACATATCTTCAGAAAATGAATAGTAGATTATTAAATTGTCGGTTATATACAGATTAAGCACATTTAATGGAATTATACGATTATAATATAGAAAAGCAGCATTGGTGTACTATTTCAACTTTACAAGATTATATTATCCCCAACTTCTCACACAAACAACATCACGTTTGCTCAAAATTTAATAATTAAATTTTAAAAAATACATTAGAAAAAGTCAAGATATATTCTCGACTATCTTATATTGTGAAAAGTTTTAATTATTTCGGACTGCCCAAGATTGCCTTACCTGTTATAGGTATAGCAATCC
>JAXHTB010000129.1:0-9254 GCA_034190185.1 Spirochaetota bacterium
TATTAGATTTGAAAGGTACTTAACAGATATTGAAAAAAATGTAAAGGATGAGAAGCATAGGAAAAATATTATTGGAGAAAATGCCAGAAGGATTCTAAAGCTATAAATTATCTTTTGATTGTTTAAATCAAAAGATAATTTCGCATGAATAAGGCGAGTGTCTTTACAGCATCCTAATAAATCTGTTTATCCTCGATTGGAATAACCTTGTATAAAAGGAAAGCTTTGTTCCAAAGCCAGTAGCAATTGATACAATTAAAGCCATAAGAGATACAGAAACCACTACTCTGATTTCTGCTATTCTATTTGAGATGCTATCCATATATGAAAGTACTGGGGATACCTCGGGTGGAAGTTGTATTGAGAATTTTTTTACTATAGGATCAGTCCAGTAATATTTCTTTTTCTTATTTCTCATAATGTAATATCTGCACTTAATTCCCAAAAAATACTCTCCGCTCTTAATATCCGAAATCTTTATAGTTTTTTCATTTTGATTGATCCTGTCTGCAGGCATCTGCATTTCATTACCCAAGTACATAGAATATCCAATAATCATCTTTTCGTTTATATTTTTGGTTTCTATCTGGACATCAAAGGAGGATTCATTGAAGTTATGTGAAATATCAAAAGGAAATATAATATCCACAGATGGCTTCGGCTTCTTTTTTATAACCTTTTTGATCTTTTCTTTCTTTGGTTCCTTGTAAATCCCCTTTGCGATCTGATTATAAGCTTCTGTGTCAATCTCTTCAGCCTTTTCTACAATGATCTCATAGGAAGCAATTCTGCTTAATAAATTCGTCTTATCCACTGACCTTATATTAAAAAAATACCTTCCCATTTCAAGGTCTTTAAATTCAGCCTTGAAATCTGTTGTGAATTTATCCGGTTTTGTGATGGTATTCTTTGAAATGCTGTACACAAACCCCTTTAAACGGATAGATTCATCTAAAGACCACTGAAAAATAGGATTCCTTGATTTTTCAGCTTTGCCCTCGGAATGCGTTGTCGAACTTATTACAGGCATTGGAAGTGGATTTTTGCTGATCTGGAATTTATAGTGCTTGGTCCTGCTATAATTGCCTGCTCCATCGATCGCTCTGATATGAAAATATGTAATCCCATTTTCAAGATCAGGAATTCGAATTTTTTTTATGTTTCTGTCATAATTTTGAATTGTAGGGTCAAAATCCTTAAGATTATTTATAAAGGTTGCGTACCCAACAATTCCTGACTCATCCTTTGGGGGTGTCCATTCTATTTGCGGATTCGGAGACCTTAACCATTTCCCTTCTGGATGAGTTAAGGAATACACTTTAGGTGGATCAACATGAACATCTGAATATTTTGCTGTTACCCTATCTGCACCATCCCAGACCACAATGACCTTATTCTTTATTGATATGGAAACTGGATTTCTTGCTGAGATCCTATTATTTGAAAGCATTGCTATAGGCGAGAGTTTTTTTTCGCGGATGGAATACTTTCTTGCAAAAACCCTTGGCTTAATTTCGCCTGTGTCATGCCATGTAATAACTAAATCGCCTGTGTTAGAGATAACCGCTTTTGGTGAATAACAATCAGCATTTGTTGATGAAATTGTAATAGGTTTCTTATCCCAAGTCTCGCCTCTATCAAATCCTTTTAATAACTTTATTGCCCAGTTTTTATCCTGATTATTGTGATATACAAGATAAATTATATCCTTGTGCAGAAGAATACAAGGAGATCCATCGTTAAACTTGCCTTTTGTTATCCTTTCCCTTTCAGAAAAGCTGTCGCCATAATTTGAAGACCTCATAAAAAACAGGTCATCTGATATTAAATCCTCTTTTTCTTCTTTACCCTGCCATACAATATAGATGTATTCCTCTAAGAAAAGAACTGTAGGGAAAAATGCTCCTCTTAGTCCCCTTGATATTTTTACTAGAGGCTCTTCAGGTGGTTTAAATATTTTTTCATCCTTACTTACTATATGAAATAGATTAAATGATTCATCCTTACTAGCGCAATAGAACAGATGGAGAAAATTCCTGTTATCATAATAAATTCCCGGAAGTAGCTCTGTTTCTGATGGCAGGTAAAGACGTGTCGGATCGTTCCAAGTTGCTCCCATATCAGTTGAGTAAGTATAGAATAGTCTGGTGTTGGGATCGTCAACTGGAATAGATTGCCATACAACAGCAATATGACCATTGCTTGATATTGCTATATGGGGATTCTGATCAATACTGGTTGATGTATCTGCGATCTTAATGGGTTGAAGATATTGATCGCCTCCATCAAAGGAGATTGATACATATATAGCATTTTTTTTGTTTTCCATACCCTCATAAACTATTGCAATGAGATTGCCTCTAGCTGCAATTTTGACATTCTTCGTCTGAATATTATAGGGGGAAACATAAAAACTTTTTTCCCATCCCACAGTCCTGGTCTGAACATCTTTGCTGTAAAAGGCGATTGTCAAAAAAAATGTGATTATGCTAATGCCAATAATCAGCCATAGATATCTTCTGATAAATGCTGAAACAGGAATTAAGATAGTTTTAGGGACTTGTAATATTTTTTCTTTCATCATTTTTATATTAATAATGTTAAATTTTAGTTGCAAGAAAAATTTAAGCTTTTAATATAAAGAATTTTTTCTTTTGCAATAAAACTATTCACTAGGTAATTATATGTCAATTTTATTAGACTTATATTTCTTTTCAATCAACATTTTATATTATCTAATCGGCTCTCAAAATGGTAAAAATGATACATATTAGCTAAATAATAGAATTTTGAGAAATTATTTATCGAATGTTTTAATTAGATATATTTGTATTAGAAATGATCGTATTAAATTTTAATTGCTTTGAGGAATCATTTATTTTAATAATGCAATGTACAATTTTAGTATAATTTTTACATAATATTTTAAATTGGAGGTATTACTAATGGCAATTCAGGATTTAATAAAACAGGACAGTGACAGATTGTTTATAGTAGACCCGGAATGCTTTATAATATTTACAGGTGATTCTTTACAGGATGATAAGCCATTTATAAGAATCGGAACATGGATAAATATGCCTGTTATTAGTATCCCTCTTATTGAAAATATCATTATACCTGATATTGTTATCGGCAATCCATCTTATGAACAATTTAATATAGATATTAACACACTTTCAACAAACAGATATATCGGCAGCAGGCTTATTGTAAAAAGCTACCTGAATTTTCAAAAGATGTTCGATCTGAATCTTGAAAATGCTTCAATCGTTGATATTGAAAAAGATATACCCTCTTTATCAAAAGAGAAGATAATATCTAACAGGGATTCCTTCATCGGAATTTTTTATACTAATGGTAATTTCAAGATCGTTCAAAATGGCAACACTATATTCGATCTGAACGAAATTGAAGAAAAATCTTTTTCCGACATATATATTCACAATGAAATTTCAATGCAGAATAAAAGAACAAATAGATATGTGTCTGCTGGACTTGTTTTGCTCAATGAAAATCCAATTTTTTACAACAACAGATACTTTACTTCCTATCTTTTCCCAAATAATTATTATGAAGAATTTTCAAGTTTGGATATTGATCCTGCAAAGGTTAGAGAGATCCTTCTGCCTGGATTAAATATAATGAGTATAACTAAATTTGTTAAATGGAAAAATAGTCTTAAAAGCGGTATAAAGATATTTTCCGATTTTAAGGATAGAATAAATTATCTTCAAAAGCTCTTTCCTGATTCAAGAATAATCAGGAAGAATTTTAATGGACTTTCCTTAGATACCGGGGATGGTTTAACTATAACTAACTACCCTGGAACCTTGAACCTGAAGGTGAATTATAAAAAGGTTAAACCGAGTCTTGAAGATATATCTGTAGCATATATTAAGGGCTTAGCCGGAGTTCCTGAAATTCTTAAAGAGAAACTCGATGCAATCTTAATACCTTATTCAATATTTGAACAGATGAATATTTTGATAAAAGCATCAGGAATACCTGTCGCAGTTCTTTTTGACAATAATAAAAATATTTCAAAGCTTAAAGGAACAGGCGTTGCTGTTCTCTTAAACGGAATTCAGTATGAATTCCAGAAATATAATGCATTTGAAAATCTATTAGATAAGGGTTTGAGTCTTGTTTCTAATAAGGACCTTGTTACTTCATTAATTGAAAGGAAAATAAGAGGCATCAATGAATTTATATTATCCAACATTGAAGATATTGATAAATCATCGATGGCAAGAATGAAAGATATCTTCAATATCAGGACGATTTTAAGAATGTTGTTCGACTCAACACCAGATAGAAAACTTGCCTCTATAACCCAGAAAGCCCTAAATAAAATTGAGTCCCATTTTAACAGATATGAGATAATTGCTAAGGCTTGTGATCAGTATAAAATAATAATTATTTTTTATAATAATTATCTTTATGAGTTTTTAGAAAAAATTGATAAAGTTAAATCTGATTACAGAAAACCGATATTTAATCAGATAAATGATGAAGCGATCAGCAGATTATCAGGACTTAATGATCCTGAGTTCATTACATTCTATAATAGAATAATAGATGACAGAAAGAGATTCCTGGAGCTTGTCAATCTGTATATTGAGGACGCTGCGTTCAAAGGCAGGTCTAAAGAGAAAGACCTGCCATTGTTAAGTAATGCAATTGCGGATAGGAAAAGTCAATTATCCTTAGATGATATTGAAATTGATGACAAAGAGATAAGAAATAGAATTTTTAAAATGAAATTAAAAAGATTCTACAAAAGAGTATCTATTATTATTTTGATGTTGTTGCTAATATTCGGTTCCTATGTGGGGTATAATTATTATAATGAATACAGAGAGATGTTAAGATTAGAGGAAGAAAAAGAGATTGAAAGATTAAGACTTGTAAAGCAGCGTGAGATGGAAAGAGAAAAGATTGAAAGGGAAAAGGAAATTGAAAGACAAAGAATTGAAAAACAAAGAAGATGGCGGGAAGAGCTTATAAAGAAGTATAGTATACATATCTCTGACAGGGATATATATTATTATGCTGATAAAGTAGCTGTAAAAAATGGTTATGACAGGCTTGATTTTGCAACAATAAAAAAGAAAAACCCAGATTGGATATACCCAGGAAATGTTTTTATTCTTATAGACGGGGGGAAGGTTGTAGTAAAAAAAGGCGATACTCTTTGGGGTATTTCAGAAAAAAAACTTATGAAAATCAGCCTTGATTTTTATAAAATCATTGATAAAATTGATGAAAAAAGAAAGACAGGGAAAGATATTTCGAGAGATATTAGAACTGCAAAGTCACTTGCTTTTAACAAAAAGCATATAAAAATAATAAAAAGAATGCAAAGAAAATGAATAATTATGATAATGTAAGAATTATCTATAAAGCGCTCATCTTGGGAGTAATGAAGTATTACATCATAATACTATCCTTTGATCAGTAGATTGCAGAATAAAAATAGTTTTTGGTTCATTCAGAGAAGTATCAATTTAAACCATGGGATTGTTTAAAGAAATAATGATTCTATGGTTATATTGATATCCTTACAGTGGCATACGGCGCTCAAGATATTCAAGGAGCATTTCAAGAAGAAGACCTATGCTAAAACTTAGAGACGAATCGTATTGTAGATTTGCTGTAGGTATTTCAAGATGCAGATAAAGGCAGCGCCTTTATCTTATGAATTATAATAGCATTTAGAAGGGATACAATTGGAAGTTGAGGAAAGAATAAATTATTATCTTGAGCCTGTTGAAATTGAGGTCTACTTTAGAAAGGATGGAATAGTTCGCACACTAATAAAGGATCTATATATAGAACTTATTGAAGTTGAACCTATCAATGAGCATAGTCAAAAGATATTCGACTTTTTTAAAGATAAGGATGAACCTGTTGATCTTATGGAAGTAATGAACAATTTCCCAGAGTATATGACTGTAATATTTGATTCATACTATCATCGTATATCATTGTTTGAAAAATTAAGCATGCACTTTAAAGCAGGACTCTCAGACAGCACAGATGCCTGGCGGCTTGCCATATATTTTACAGAATTACTTCGTAAATATGAGCCTACAATTGCCTCTTCTCAATATATTGGAGATTTTGAAACATATAATCTTAACTATCTTATCCGAAAGCTTAATACACTTGGTGAGAAATTTCTTTTAGAGGATTCTACAGTTGCTTTTTTAATAAAAAGGCGCTACAAAGCCTATGAAGGGAAACCGAGAGATCGTGAATTTGATAAACTTGTAGAATTGTGGGAATATAATCTAACAGAGTAAAAGCAATCCTTTATTAAGGAAGCGCCAATCTGAAGACTGGAAACGAGGATAATAAATGTCGGATGCAATTTCCTTATCCAATGTATCAAAATTATATAAGATACCATCCATATACCCTTGGAGGAGCACAAAGGTTATATCTGCTCTAAAAAATGCGACCATGACATGTCCTGATAATAAAATTACATCTCTTTTAGGTCCTAACGGCGCTGGGAAAACGACAATTATCAAGATCCTTGCGGGTCTCATTTTGCCTGATTCTGGCAATATTGAAATATTTAATAAACCCTTTATTAATACAACTGTTATGCAGCAGAACAAGATCGGTCTTGTAACCCCCAATGACCGATCTTTTTACTGGAGACTTACAGGTCGTCAGAATCTCGATTTTTTTGGATCACTTTTTGGATTAAAAGGGAAAAAAAGAAAACAGGTTGTATCTGAGATCCTTAATGAAGTTGACCTTCTCAAGGAAGCGGATAAACCTTTCAGGCTCTATTCTGCTGGAATGAGACAGAAACTGCTGTTTGCCAGAGCTCTTTTGGGAAACCCAGAGATACTGCTACTTGATGAGCCAACAACTCATATCGATCCAATTGCTAAGGATAGTATACATAGGCTTATTAAAGAAAATTTCTCAGAGAAGAGACAGACAACTATTCTGCTTTGCACTCACGATCTAATGGAAGCTCAAAAACTAGCTCAAAAGATAATCCTTATTGATAACGGTTCTGTTATTGCCAGTGGTACAATGTCTTCTTTAAGGTCTATGATAAGCCCAAGCATCAGGATTCTTATAGAATTTTCAAAGAACCCGATTGATGGATGGGAAGATGCTCTTCCTATAGATATAGTTTGCAGAGAAGATTCAGCAATTGAGTTCATAGTTCCTGATGAAGATATAATTTCAAAAACAATAGAAGCTGCCATTTCAGGAGGGGGGAAAATACTCTCATGCCAAAGACTTGAAGAGCCGCTTTTCGAGATATTTTCAAGGCTTACAAGCAGAGCTGCATCATGAAGATTATAGCATTTATAAAAAAAGATTTAATCGATACGATCAGTTATAGATTTCAGATATTTTTGAGATTTGGTAATGTCATTATCTCCCTTTTTGTTTTTTATTTTCTCGGAAAGACATTTAGCGGAGTCATGTCGCCTTACCTAGAGAATTATGGTGGTGATTACTTTGCTTATGTATTGATAGGTCTTTCAGTTTCAAGTTTTGTTAGTGTGGGACTTGAGACCCTTGCCAGTGAAATAAGGGCTGCTCAGGTTGAGGGTACCCTAGAAGCCTTACTTAGCACACCAACATCAATATATACAGTACTTTTAGGCAATTCCATCTGGTCCTTTCTTGAAGCCTTTGGCGGAACTGTTTTTCTGTTAACTATTGGTGTAATATTTCTTGGATTGCATATATCCGCAATACAGATACTTGCAGCATTGCTTGTGCTAGTGCTTACATTAGCGGCCTTTTTGGCTGTTGGTATGCTGTCAGCTTCGTTTATTATGATCTTTAAACAGGGTAATCCAATCGGAATGATTTTTGGAACATCAAGTTATTTCTTAGGAGGAATAATTTTCCCTGTTGAGGTGCTGCCAAAACCGTTTCAGTATATGGCAGATTTCCTGCCAATTACATACGCGGTAAAGGCTTTGAGGGAGCTGCTTCTTGCTCAGATGCAGTTTGGGGCAATTACACCATTACTGTTTAAACTTATTCTCTTTATTGCTTTGCTATCCCCTATTAGTATATTTTTCTTCCGATATGCTGTGAATAGATCGAAAATTAATGGTAGTTTAATTCAATATTAACTGCTATCCCTTTTTATTTTCTGATCAATTTTAAGTGTTCTTAAACGGTTGATAGCGCCTGCAAATTCGAGACCTCTGAATTCTGCATAATCACCCACTAATCTATTGTCGAGAATATCCAGTCCCTTTTCTTGTATATCCTGTAACACTATTTCAACAAGTTCTTTCATTGTCTTTGTGCCGTCCATATATCTTACTGCATAATGGATGGCATCACCAATAGCCCTTGTCTGACTTATATCAATTATCTGCTCTAAATTACTGAGGTCAATGTTATGTTGTCCAAAGGCAATTGAATGCAATCCCTTTGAGGATATCTTAACATCTCTTTTGCCCTTGCTTGGGTCGAAGCTTTGAGCAATTGGGATACGTTCAATTATGGCTCCAAAATTATCTCCACCTTCTTTTCTGCGCTCTGCCTTATATTTGTCAGCAATGGCATGCGCTTCTTTAGTCATCTCATAAGGGCTATAATCGATCATACATATAACACAATCTGCAACATCAAAGTAGTCTCCAGATCCTCCAATCACCAATATCGTTGATATCCCGTAGTCATCATGCAACTGATGAACCTTATCAATAAAGGGTGTGATAGGCTCTCTTTCTTTTGATACTAACTCCTGCATTCTGTGATCTCTTATCATAAAGTTTGTAGCTGATGTATCCTCATCAATAAGCAATACCTGACATCCTACCTCCATAGACTCTATAATATTAGCAGACTGAGATGTGCTTCCACTTGCATCTTCTGTTGAGAAAGCCGAAGTATCTTTTCCAAAGGGCAGGTTGGAAATAAAAGGTGATATGCATGTCTTTTCAATACGTCGGCCATCTTCTGATCTTATCTTTATTGCAGAGGAATTTGTTATAACAAGCTCTCTTCCGTCTCCTGGCACATGATTATAAACGCCTAGTTCCAGTGCCTTTAGAAGAGTAGATTTTCCATGATAACCCCCGCCTACTACTAGAGTAATACCAAAGGGTATTCCCATACCTGTGATATCTCCCAGGTTCGGTAATGAAATCTTTATACGCATTGACTTAGGAGATTCGAATGGGATTGATTTATTTAAATCAAGAGGTCTGTCATCTATACCGCTTTTTCGTGGAAGGATGGATCCGTCT
>JAXHTB010000013.1:0-22806 GCA_034190185.1 Spirochaetota bacterium
ATGTATGGCTATGAATGCAAAAAGAAACTGAAACAAGGGAATTGCCAAGATAAAAGATGCCTTTATCCTGAAGTCTGCCAAGGACTGAAACCGAATCACTCCAACCTTATAAATCTCATGAAGGAACTAAGGCGTATCAATGGAGTAAAACATATATTTACTGCTTCAGGAATAAGATATGACCTTATATTTGCTGATAAAGAAACCGGCATAGAATATTTAAAAAAGGTTGCAGGTCATCATGTCTCAGGACAACTTAAGATCGCTCCGGAACATACTGAGAACAACATCCTAAGTCTGATGGGAATGCCTCAGAACAATTTGCTTTTGGAATTCAAAAAAAGATTTGATGCATTTTCAAAAAGAACAGGCAAAAATCAGTTCCTCACATATTATTTTATAGCTGCACATCCAGGATGCAGAGAAAGTGATATGAAAAACCTGAAGAAATTCATCCGTAAATATCTTAAAATAAATCCGGAACAGGTTCAGGTTTTCACACCAACTCCTTCAACATACTCATCACTCATGTATTATACCGGTTTGAATCCATTTACAGGTGAAAAAATATTTGTAGAAAAAAGTTCAAAGGGACGTGAGAAACAGAAACAGATTATTACTGAAAAAAATAAATACAAATCTCAGATAAAATAAGTCCTCCATAGCTCATTTTGCCGTTAGTTGAATATTTCGATAAATTACGCCCACCCCCTTAATCCCCCTAATGGAGAAAGAGGGGGATAAAATTCTGTTGCGGTAAAATATTTATAAGCTTCTGTCTTTCTATTTACCAAGCTGGAAAAATTTTATACTGTAATGTTAAATAATTTTCTATACTCAAGATGCATGGAAATAATATTGTTTAAAATCCCACCCATTTTGTCACATCATTCACATCTACCCTGTCTGTTACTATTTTATTAGCAGGAAAATCCAAGTCAGGATAACCAATTGCTATACATATTATCATTCTTTTAGATTCCGGTATATCCACATATTTTCTAATGACATCTGAATACATAACTCCCTGCCCTTGAATACATGTGCCTAGTCCATAATTCTGCGCCACTAGGGCTATTGTCTGTACAATAGCACCTGCATCATACATACTGTGACCTTCGCTCAAATTCTTATCACAATATACAATTATTACAGCAGGTGCATTAAAGAATTTAAAACCATGTTTTGTCCAATCCATCCTTTTTTCTTTATCTTCTCGAGTTATACCTAAAAGTTTGTATAACTGAACAGCTAAATCGACCTGTCTTTTTTTAAAAATGCCATCATAAGCTTGAGGAGCTACATCTGGATTTGGCATAGCTCCACTCTCAATTAATTTTGCATTTTCATCTTTTATTTTATCTAACACTTCGCCTGTAATAATTGAGAATTCCCATGTTTGTGTATTCAATGCAGAAGGAGCACGAAGTGATATTTCTAAAATCTCCTTTATAACATCTTTCGATATTGGTTTATCCTGATATGCTCGTATACTCTTCCTAGATTTAACAGCTTCAATAATATCCATCGATTTTCTCCTTTTCTACTTTATTAAAATATAAATTTATAAATCCTAAATTAAGTGTGGACGATGAAAAAGCAAGAAATAAATACTGAAAAGTTATAAACATAATATTTCTTTATGAATACATATACCGAACTAAGAGGCATCAACAATGGGATCATAATATTTATATAAAATTCAATTCCTTATTACATCATGATCGCATATTCGTAAAGAAGAAAGAAAAATTATCTTGACTCATTCATTCCGATAGCTTAGCACTTACACCAAAAGGTTGTATAAACCTAAGGTTCTGCTTATACAAACTAATTGAAAAAGAAGAGACTGCCACATATCACTTCTATTTACTTGATTAGGCTTCAGGCTAAAAACTGTGAGAGGTGAAGGATTGAAGCAACCTTTATATCATTTCTTAAGTATACAAGAATCTCCTTCTGATATAATATTTAAATCCTGCTTTCATAGGAATGATAATATATGAATTTTGAATTCTCCCACAGTTTTAGTCACACTCTATTGATCAAAGAATCATAATGATATACCTTAATAAATTTAAAACTTATAAATAGGAGGGTTATTATGTCAGATATAATTATCCCAGAAGAGAGAATTGTAAAGTTACGAAAAAAAATGAAGGATAATATTGGGTGGACTGATGATGAACTTGACCAATTATCAACCGATCAGTGGTCCTTTATCAATAGGATGAATAAATTCAGGAAATACAAGATGATAGCTGAAGTTACTCAGGTTAATGATCATTGCGAACTGCTTCCAAAAATCGGAGACAAATATGTCTTCTATGGAGCATGCATGTTAAATGTAGAGGAGTCCACATTTCCGGGTGTATGCATGTGGGCTATTGCAGGTATAGCCCCTTTAAGCTATATGGTTATGGACAGAATCCTTTCCGATCTAGATCCCAATGAGATGTGGCGTAATCAGGTAAGTTGTATGGATACAAGTGTAAGAAATGGCGGTCTAGGGAATGTACTGTTTAAGGTATACTGCGAGAAAATCTGAGATAAAGTATATTACTAATCTACAAGAAACAATATAGTGGAATTATCTTTCTGTCATTCCTGCTATCGCAGGGATGACAGAATTTAAAAATTATATTTTACTAGGTTTTTCTTTCAGCAACTTTGCCAATATATCAATTACAGACTTACCTGAGGCAGATCCATCAATGCCTCTTTAATTTTTTCTTCAGGATAGTCGTAATCCTCTAACTTATTATTAAGGTATAAATCGTAAGAAGCAAGATCAAAGTGACCATGCCCGCTAAGATTAAAAATAATGGTCTTTTCTTTGCCTTCCTCTTTCGCTTTTTCAGCTTCAATTAGAGTGGCCCGAACAGCGTGAGCAGTCTCTGGCGCAGGTATAATCCCTTCAGCCTTCGAAAATAATACTGCAGCCTCAAAGCATTCTTTTTGGTGAAGTGAAAGAGCGTCGATTATTCCCTCATTATAGAGATAACTGACTATAGGTGCCATGCCATGATACCTTAATCCGCCAGCATGTATTTTGGGAGGCATAAATGAATGACCTAAAGTATACATTTCTACGATCGGTGCCATCTTGGCAACATCACCATAATCAAAAACAAAACTTCCTTTTGTAAGTGTTGGGCAAGCTGCAGGCTCAACAGCAATAAAATCAACCTTTTTGCCATTGATTTTATCTCTTACAAATGGCAAAGCAAAACCGCCAAAATTTGAACCACCACCAACACATCCAATTACGACATCAGGATATTCATCAACGAGTTCAAGCTGTTTTTGGGTTTCAAGCCCTACAATTGTCTGATGAAGAAGTACAAAGTCGAGAACACTTCCAAGTGAATAGTTTTTATCTTTACTTGTCGCAGCCTCTTCTACAGCTTCACTAATAGCAATACCCAAATTACCAGGATTATGAGGATCCTTTTCGAGAATTGAACGTCCGACATTAGTAAGGTTAGTTGGACTTGGATCAACTTGAGCCCCCCATGTTTCTATCATATGCTTTCGATACGGTTTCTGTTCGTAACTTACCTTTACCATATACACATGAAGTTTAATATCAAAAAAATTTGCTGCTAATGCAAGAGCGCTGCCCCATTGTCCAGCGCCGGTTTCAGTTGTAAGTATATTTATTCCTTCTTTTTTATTATAATAAGCTTGAGCTACAGCAGTGTTTAATTTATGACTGCCAGCAGGAGCTACACCTTCATATTTATAGAATATTTTAGCTGGGGTTTTTAACTTCTCTTCAAGTCTTCGCGCGCGATAAAGAGGTGAAGGTCTCCATAATTTATAGATATTTAGAATTTCTTCCGGAATATCTATATAGCTTTCCTGACTCATTGCCTGTCCTAGAAGAGCCATTGGGAAAATTTCTCCCAGTTCATCGGCTGTCATAGGCTTGCCAGATACAGGGCTAATAGGCGGCTTTAATGGCCCGGGAAGTTCCGGAATAATATTGTACCACTGTGTAGGCATTTCTTTTTCTGATAATACTATTTTTGTTGATTCCTTAGGCATATTCTCCCCCCTTTTTTATATATAAATGTGTTTCTATGCAGATTATTAACATTGCAAATGATTGATTCACATTCGCTATTTGTAAAGAATTTTTTAGTAGAATAAGATATTATCTTACTTGATTTTATAAGCATAAGAATTCTACTATAAAAAAACATAACTTTACACCCTAATTATACATTATGAATGCTAAATAAATATAAAAACAGGAGATGGCTGTTATGAAAAGTTATCGAAAAGAACTCTGGTTTAATGTATCCAAACGTCGAGATTTTATTAATATTACACATCAAGTTGAAGATTGCTTGCATGAGAGCGGTGTTACAAATGGTATTGTTCTTGTAAACGCTATGCATATAACAGCTTCGGTATTTATCAATGATGATGAAAGCGGACTTCATCAGGATTATGAGCATTGGTTGGAAAAACTTGCCCCACACGAACCTATCAGTCATTATCGTCATAATCGAACAGGCGAAGATAATGGCGATGCTCACCTGAAGAGGCAGATCATGGGAAGAGAAGTGGTTGTGGCAATTACTGACGGACATCTAGACTTTGGCCCCTGGGAGCAGATATTTTATGGTGAATTTGATGGTTGCCGCAGGAAGCGTGTCCTTGTTAAGATTATTGGCGAATAAGAGAATTTCTGGGGCGAAAAGCCCTTGGCCCCTACATAGATACTTAGTCTTTCACTTAACCTCTCGAATCCTTTTACGCAGAAGGAGCATATCAACTGTACTATTTAGAACTAATAAAAAAATTACATCATAACAACAGGTTTTAATATATATCTATGCCAACAGATTCAAGAAATTCATCGTAATAAACTTCACTTAAAGCATCTATCTCTTTAATCTTGCATCCTATCTTAAAAGCTGTGCTCCCTATTGGTGAAATATTTTGAACAATTGATAAAATATTTGATTTTTTATTCTCGGGGAGAAATAAATCGTAATAGATCATACTATTCTCTTTAAAAAATTTAAAGAACCTTTTTTCTTTAAATACAATACCAATTCCGCCTTTAGAAATATCCCATACAGGCAATTTCTCTTGTGATTGATTAAATAGATCATTCTTCTGTAATACTTCTTCTAAGGAAATAGCCATTTTTTTGACTGCGGACAAATGAGTTTCTGCTAGTGGACTAGTGTTATTTACCTGTATAAAACCGTAAGGAATCTTCATTTTATAGAGGATAGGCACAGAAATTTCTGAAACAAATTCTGGATATTTTTTTAAGAAATTATCTCCTTGATATATGTTATTGATATAATTATTTTTAACGTTATCATATTCACCTTCATAATGATTTATCTCTTTCAGATTTTTAATGAATATAGGATTGATATCCTCCTTAAAACATTTCATTCTTTCATTAAGTCCTTCATGAATAAAATATATATTGATATGATTAAACGCCTTTCCTATTTTCGATTTGATAATATCTTTAATATTCAGCACCTTTTTTTTGTTAGTTAAAAGATTTTCCTTAATAATAAAGTCCGTCATAATATTAGAGATATATACTGCTTGCTTAATACTATTATTGCCATCCAACCATATTTTTTTCCTTTCTTCCTTTCTTATTGAAGTGACAATCTGAATTTTTGTTGGACGAAAAAGAAATAGATCGTCCGGATTTTTTTTAATAAATTTAATTACCGATAGTATTGTTTTATTTTCGGGTTTTCTTGTATATAACCAGCAACTTTCTGGTATGCTTGCAATTTTTGGCATTTTGATTGTTACAATCCCATCGGAATAGCCAACAAAATCTACTTTCCAACTGCTCTTCTGAGTCTTTATATATGCCTGGTTTTCAGTAAATTCTTGAAAAATTTCCTGAAATGAACTGATATCGGTATAGGTTTCTGTTAATTTTTCGTTCATACTTACTATTATTCATTTATAAAATCTCAGATAAAATAATTATTTTCGAATGATTATCTTCCCTTTGTTAACCAAAATACAAAATGCGAACTGTTATGAACAATAGAAATTGATCAAATCAATATAACGCTAATCGAACTCATCTCTCATAATTAACTAACTTCCCACGATGAAAGCCCATCGAAGAAAGAAATTTAATCACATCTTCATCATTCTCATTAATTATTAGTCTCATCTTTACATGATTGCGCTTGCATTCATTCTCAAAAGCATCGATCAATTTAGTCCCAATACCCATCCTTTGATATTCTGGATCAATGCCGACAATATCAACCCAACAGCTAAGAGGCAGCGCAACCTCAGATCCCCTCATATCCCCTAATATAAAACCAACAACCTCGCCATCAACTTCTGCAATATGACACATAGCTGGAGAGTATGTTCTAAGATGGCTGGTTACCTTTTGAGGCCAAGTAGTAGATCGCTCTTTACCTGATACTTTTTTGTCTAATTCAATAATAGCAGCAAAATCTGCCTCGGTCATTTTTCTAATCTTTATTGATTCTTGATCTTTACTCATATTTACAACCTCCATTTTTTTTATAAAAATATGCTATCATTTTACAAAAATTTTCAAAATATCTTTGAACCAATAAATATAAAAGAGTTTACCTTAGACCTCCTTTACAACAATTATAGAGACAAGCGATATATTTAATTCAAACAGATAAATATCCAAAAGTCAAGAATTATAAAATTCTGAATGCTTACTACACTTATAACACACCATCAATTGACTTTAGTTTTGGAGTTGATTAGTGTAACAAATCGATATTGAATTCTTCTTTTGCCCTATAAATATTTAAATTTCATTTATGTCGTATGTTATGTTATTATTCTTAATCACAAGAAGAGGATTTTTTTCTCATATATGACAATAAAAATGAATTTATAAGAAGAATAGCTAGGATAATAGAAGCGCCTAATTCAATGTAGCATGGAAAAATTTCAGTCGCCCTTCCAGCAACAGCTTCTGCTGTAATATCAAACCAGCTATAAAGGAAATTAGTAAAGAATCCAAGACCTAAGGAACAAATCGCAATTGAAGAAAGATATATCAGAAGCGATCTTTTACCAAGAATAGCTGCAATCATATTAATTGAAGCAATATTAGTGGCAGGTCCTGCAAGCAAAAATACAAGCGCAGCGCCCGGATCTAGACCTTTGATAATCAGTGCTGCTGCAATCGGTGTGGAAGCAGTTGCGCATACATACATTGGTATACCTGCTAACAGCATTATCAGCATCGAATTAAAACTATTGCCCCAATATGTTGAAATAAAATCATCAGGGATTATGTAAGTAATGACTCCCCCAAGTAAAATCCCAACAATAAGCCACTTTCCAATATCAGCAAGAAGGTCTACATAAGCGTACTTAAGACCCTGTAATATTTTTTTAAAAAAAGATATAATATTGTTATCTACTATTTCATATATACTGCTGTTATTAGAACAACATGACTCATTACAACCAAGTTTTTGTACTGAAGAATTAAATGACTCATTCCTTATATTAATGAAGTTCTCAAGTATACCAGCAATCATAGCTGTTATAAAAGCTGCTACAGGCCGAATTATTGTCATCAATGGGTCCAAAAGGGCATATGAAATTGTAATAGAATCAACTCCTGACTCTGGTGTTGCAATTAAAAATGATAGTATTGAACCATTATTAGCGCCTTGTTGCTTAAGCTCTGCTGCTGCTGGTATTACTCCACATGAACAGAGTGGAATAGGTATCCCAAAGAAAGCAGAATATAATACTGACCTGATCTTACCCTCTCCAAGATAGCGGTTAATTAGATTAGGATTGATAAAAATATGAATAAAACCAGCAATAAAAAAGCCAATAAGTAAATAAATAGCAGTCTCACGGAATATCGACCATGATAAAAGCAGTATATCAACAAGAATACTCACAACTAACGTCCTGAAAAATCAAAATTATGAATCAGCTCTCAGTTAGCAGAAATTAGAAATATCTATTTAAATACCCACCAAAGCTCAGCAAAACCTATCAATAATATAATAATTAATTCGATGTGACACTTCCCTCTATCACATGCTCTAAGCTTTGAATTATAAGATTTTTAATATGATCATTGTCCAAACGATAGTATACCACCTTGCCCTTCCTGCGGTTACGTACAATCCTCAGGTTCCTTAAGGACCTAAGTTGATGAGAAACAGCGGATTCGGAAATTCCAGAAACGGCTGAAAGATCACATACACACAACTCACCATGAATCAGCGACATAACAATCTTTAATCTGCTCGGATCGCTGATTACCTTAAAAATATCAGCGACTCTGGAAATTATATCCGGATGAGGAATATATTTTAAGGTATAATCAACCTTATCCTGATGAATACACTTCACAAGACATTTTTCCATATCTGTAACCTCTATTCATATGAACAATTATTCATATATAATAAAGCTCCCAATTTGTCAATATCTTTTATCAAAAGTTTATAAATATACACTAATTATATTAGAACTATAAGAACTAATAATATAAAGAAATTCATGTAATGAATCTTACTTATTTCAAAATTAAGAATATGGAAATCCAATATGAGAAAGGATTAAGTGCTGATAAAACTACTTCATTATTTTTTTAAGTGTTAGCAAAATTTTTGGGAGCCTTATAAGCGATCAGCTATAATAGAATTCATTTAATTCATCAAATATTGTGCAACAAATGCTGCAAATAAAAGTAATATTATATCTAATAATTTGTTTATAACATTTTGCTTCACTTTTTAAAAATATCTTAATAATGAAATTTCCTTGACATGAAAAGTATGCTTGATCATTTTATATAATAATTGTAAGATCAAACTGATTTCAGAAATTAAATAGTGTGTTTTTTACCCACATATTAACACGGATGAAACACTGATTTTCCCTAAAGAATTATAGTATTATTTTATGCAGTCAAGCTGCACGAACAGTCTGTGATAATCCGTATATATCAGTGGCTAGAAATTAATATTATAATAAAATGGTAATAGTTATAACTTTTTATATGGATAAACAAAAATGAGTCATAATAATCAACAGAAAACTGACAAAAAATTGAGATTTGTAACAGCCACCTCACTTTTTGATGGGCATGATGCTTCAATAAGTATCTTCAGAAGATTGCTTCAATTAAAAGGAGCTGAGGTTATTCATCTTGGGCACAACAGATCTGTGAGGGAGATTGTTCATACAGCCATCCAGGAAGGCGCTCATGCAATATGTATGAGTTCATATCAAGGCGGTCATATGGAATCATTCAAATATATGAAGGATCTCTTAATGGAAAAAGGAGTAAACTTTATCCGGATTTTCGGTGGAGGCGGTGGGGTTATTGTTCCAGAAGAGATAAAAGAACTTGAGAACTATGGTATTGAAAAAATATATTCTCCTGAGGATGGACAGAAACTCGGACTTGATGGCATTATTGACGACATGATGAATAAAGCAATGGAAGTAGATTACCCTCCGCTTCCAGACAATTGGAAGGAGCAGGTAAAGGACAAGAATGATCTTGTAATTACTCAATTGCTATCATTAGCGGAAAGCGATTACGAAAGAAATGGAAACCCTCTTAACAAGATAAAAGATGAACTGAAAAAGATGAAAAACTGCACACCTGTAATCGGTATAACAGGAACCGGAGGTTCAGGCAAAAGTTCATTAGAGGATGAGCTTATCCGGCGATACCTCTCCTTCTATCCAGACAAAACAATCGCCATAATTGCCATAGACCCTTCAAGAAAAAAAACAGGCGGCGCCCTATTAGGAGACAGGATCAGGATGAATTCACTTCATCCTGACAGGGTCTTTATGAGATCCTTTGCCACACGAGAGTCAGAGTCCGAACTAACAAATGCAACAAAGGATTCTATCGATATTCTAAAAGCAGCTAATTTTGACCTCATAATATTAGAAACACCCGGTATAGGTCAGGGCGACATCGCTGTTACTGAATATTGCGATCTTTCAATCTATGTAATGACATCCGACTTTGGAGCTCCCACTCAGCTCGAAAAAATAGACATGCTCGATTTTGCTGACCTTATTGTAATAAACAAATTTGATCATAAAAATTCCCTTGATTCCCTTCGTGAAGTGCGAAAGCAGTACAGAAGAAACCATAATATTTTTGAAGTTAGCGATAATGAACTCCCTGTTTTAGGCACTGTAGCCAGCAATTTTACAGATCCCGGTGTAGATACCTTTTTTGCCCAATTTATCAAAACCCTTAATAACAAAAAGCTTGTTAACTGGCACATCCCTGAATGTGACGGATTTTCAACTGATGAGTCATCAATATCAGTTATTATTAATCCAGACAAGGAATACTATCTTAGCGATATTTCAAACACCATTAGATCATATCATAAAAAAACTGAGGATGAACTTACTAAAATAATCCGATTCGAGTCATTTCAGACTATCAGTAAAGAAGCAGGATATAACCATTTAAAAGAAGATGCTCAAAAAGCTGAGGAAAAAATTGATCCAGAGTTCAGAAAACTATTGTCATGGTGGGAGGAGAAAAAGAAAGAATATTCTAGCAATGTACTTATAACAGAATCAAGAGACAAGGAGATTCGGACTGAGATAGTATCAGAATCCCTTTCCGGTCTAAAAATTCCAAAGGTTGCACTTCCTGAATTTGAGAGCAAGAAAGAAATAGTAAAATGGCTGCGCAAAGAAAATCTGCCAGGTTATTTCCCTTACACAGCCGGAGTCTTCCCCTTTAGGCGGGTTGGAGAAGATCCTAAGAGACAGTTTGCAGGAGAGGGCCCGCCAGAAAGAACAAATAAGCGCTTTCACTATCTTTCAGAGGGTGAAACTGCAAAACGTCTAAGCACAGCATTCGATTCTGTCACCCTATATGGAGAGGACCCCAGTGAAGACCCAGATATCTTTGGACGAATTGGTGAAAGCGGAGTAAGTATATGCACCCTTGATGACATGAAAAAACTCTACAAAGGTTTTGATCTCTGTTCACCAAGTACCAGCGTCTCAATGACAATAAATGGGCCTGCCCCAATTATGCTTGCTCTATTTTTCAATTCTGCAATTTCCCAGCAGATAGACAAATTCCTTTTGGAAAATGGACGAGAACCTCAAAATGAGGAAAAGGAACAGATTAAAGACTTTGTACTCCAGAACATAAGAGGCACAGTACAGGCCGACATCTTAAAGGAAGACCAAGGGCAGAATACCTGCATCTTTTCTACAGCCTTTGCCCTTAGAATGATGGGTGATATCCAGGAGTATTTCATAAATAATAAAGTCCAGAATTTTTATTCTGTCAGCATCAGCGGTTACCATATAGCAGAGGCAGGCGCAAATCCTGTAACACAACTTGCATTCACACTTGCAAACGCCTTCACATATGTTGAATACTATCTAAGCAGAGGCATGAATATCGATGACTTTGCCCCCAATCTTTCCTTCTTTTTTTCCAGCGGGATGGAGCCGGAGTATAATGTGTTAATAAGGGTTGCGCGAAGGATATGGGCGATTGCCATGAAATACAGGTATAAAGCAAACGATAAAAGCCAAAGGCTAAAATGTCACATCCAGACATCCGGCAGATCCCTGCATGCTCAGGAGATTCAGTTTAATGACATTAGGACTACACTTCAGGCGCTAATGGCGCTAAATGATAACTGCAATTCATTGCATACTAATTCTTACGATGAGGCAATAACCACTCCGACAGAGGAATCTGTCAGGAGAGCCATGGCCATTCAGTTGATAAT
Source organism: Spirochaetota bacterium (assembly GCA_034190185.1). GTDB lineage: Bacteria > Spirochaetota > UBA4802 > UBA4802 > JAFGDQ01 > JAXHTB01. The sequence continues at coordinate 11,781 of JAXHTB010000013.1, forward strand.
AAATAAGGAATATGGCGTATTTAAAAATCAGAACCCTCTTCAGGGAAGCTATATTTTTGAAAAACTTACAGATATTGTAGAAGAGGCTGTACTGGAGGAATTTGATGCATTAAGCCGAAGAGGAGGCGTCCTCGGTGCAATGGAGACATATTATCAGAGAGGAAAGATTCAGGATGAATCGTTGAAGTATGAAGAGAAAAAGCACACAGGAGAGTATCCGGTTATTGGAGTTAACACTTACATCAATCCGGATACACTTTCCAACGATTATCAAAGACCCGATGTTGAGCTTTCTAGAGCAACCCATGAGGAAAAGATGTCCCAGATTATCAACCTTAAGGCTTTTCAGGAACAAAACATGGAAAAAGCAGAGGTTGCATTACAGTCTTTAAAAAGAGTTGCTATATCTGGAGGAAATATATTTGAGGAATTGATGGAAACTGTAAAAGTTGCAAGTTTAGGCCAAGTAACTAATATACTTTACGAAGCTGGCGGAAGATATAGGAGGAATATGTAAATTGTGTTAGAAAAAGGATACGTTCAATTATATACAGGTAATGGCAAGGGCAAGACCACAGCAGCGCTCGGGCTTGCCCTGCGTGCTGCTGGCACTGGGATGAAGACCATGATTATTCAGTTCATGAAGGGACAGTTCTATAGTGAACTCGATGCTGTGAAAAAACTAGATGGGATGATTGAGATCGAACAGTATGGGAGTACAAAATTCTGCATGCCAGATCATGAAAATTTTGACGAACATTACACTATATGCCGAAAGGGATACACACGCGCCGAAGAGGTTATTATAAATAATCAGCATTCTGTGGTAATCCTTGATGAAATAGTGACAGCACTTTTATTTACAATAATTACAATTGAGGATATAAAAAAACTCATAGATATAAAGCCGCAAAGCATGGAACTGATCCTGACAGGCAGAGGAGCGCCTCAGGAGCTGATAGATATGTGTGATCTTGTTACAGAGATGAAAGAGATAAAGCATTATTACACACAAGGCGTACTTGCGAGAACCGGGATAGAGAATTAGATTCTTGACCACACTTATATAATTGCAAGTCCAAACTAATTTCGAAAATTATGATGGAAGAAAATCTGCCAGTTCTCCTTATGGAAATAATCGACATGCCCTATCATTGAAGCCTATCTTTAAGATACGATGCAATCATACTGTCATACTGAGATGTGCACTCAAAGACCTTTAGCGCAAGTCTAAAGTTGGTTTCTCGTGATACCTTACCCTCGCTTTGTTTCATCTCATCAATTACAGGCTGGTAATCTTCAGGATCTATTATTACAGTGACAGACTCAAAATTTTTTGCAGCAGACCTAAGCATTGCAGGGCCCCCAATGTCGATATTCTCAATAGCATCTTCAAAGGATGATCCAGGTTTAGATATTGTCTCTTTAAAGGGATAGAGATTTATCACAAGCATATCTATCTCTTGGATATCATGCTCCTCCATTGTCTTTATATGTTCAGGATTATTTCTGACGCCGAGAATGCCGCCATGTATCTTAGGATGAAGTGTTTTTACCCTTCCGTCAAGCATCTCCGGGAAGCCGGTATAATCTGAAACATCTGTAATATCAAGTCCGGATTCCCTTAATATCTTTGCAGTGCCTCCAGTTGAAAGGAAAGTAACATTAAAACCCGAAAGTTCTTTTGCAAACTCAACAACTCTATTTTTATCGGATACGCTAATTAAAACTTGTTTTATTAGGGCCATTTTTCTCCTCAATCATTAGATAATTATAATATAATATATAAACATTCAGAGATTATAAATAAATTTTCAACAATTAAAATAATTCATAGATAAATTTTTAAAATTCCGATTCTCTGTATCATGAAATAAAAAACCACCTTATGTAAAGGTGGCTATCTATTATCGTCAGATCTGTTTTTCATAAAAAATGTATTAGAACAGAGAGAATCAATGACAGATCTCTTATTATAACCTAATCACAAAGGGAGGATCAGTTAAATAATAATATTCTCAATTTAAAGAATCAGGAAGGATATCCAAATAGTAATTCAAAAAATGTTAAATAGTATTATAAATTTACATATGAAAATCTAATCATAATAATATTTTTTTGTCTCTTCGATGATCTTTTTCACCTTATTAGTGATATATGGATCGTAGCTATCTTTACAATATACAGCATAATTTATTATTGGACTTACTCTGCCAATTTTAACATTATAGTATCTAACTTGAAATGCTAGATCAACACCATGAACCCCATTATCAGAAAAATAATAACTAACCCTCAGTTTTGAAGGTTCATCAGTATCATAAGCAAAAACCTTAAAGCCATGTTTTAACCTGCTTACCTTGGATGGAGTTCTAATTAACACCTTCAGATAAGAAAGTCCTTCTGGATTTGGGGATAATGTTTCACTATTACCATTTATTATTTCTTCTTTATATTTCAAAAACTTTTTTGTATCGCAATATTTTTGAGGATCTGGTATAACATCAATTCTATTCAGGTCGATGAACCAATGAGCTACACGATCCACCTTTTCATCACCATCTTTATCAGTAATAAGAGTAATTACTCTCTCTCCAGATTTGAAATTGCCAATAACAATATTACTTCTCTTACCAATAGATTGTAAGAAAGCATAATCATCATTTGAGGCAGGAATTGGCAATTTCTGCATATTTCGCATCTTTACAAGATCAGCTGGGATATATACTCCCTTTTCAATACTAGATCGAATTTTTTTCCCTCTTGTAGATGAAAACACACTAATCTGTGAGAAAAAAAATGCTAAACATACAATCAAACAGATACTTGATTTTCTTTTCAAAATATCCTCCTTTAAATATATATTTTTTTCTTATTATATGATTCAAACAGGTTTTACAATTATTCTCTTACTTATTTACAGAATAAAATTTTAAACAGCATCTCTTTGGAATCTGTTGCTTAATATCTCTTCTACATTTTCCACAATAGAATGCCCTATGTTCATATGTATCTCCTGAACTCTTTGGGTGTTGCAGGATGAAACAATAACAGGTATGGTCGAAATTTCTTTCAGTTTTCCGCCATCACCTCCAAGAATCCCAATTACAGGAATTTTCATTTCAGTAGCTTTTCGTGCTGCTTTGTATACATTTTCTGAATTTCCACTTGTACTTATAACAATAAGAATATCCCCTTTTCTTCCAAGAGCTTCAATTTGTCTGGCAAATATTTCTTGAAAACCAAAATCATTTGCAGAAGCTGTAAGTATTGATGTATCAGTAGTTAATGCAATAGCTGGATACGCCTCTCTGTTCAGAGGAGGTTCAGCCTGTAATCTTACAACAAATTCTGCTGCAATATGCTGTGACTGTGCTGCTGAGCCTCCATTCCCACAGATGATGACCTTGCCTCCATTCTTGATGGAGCTTGCTATGGCATTTGATGATTTAACAATACCATGAACTATTTCCTCCCTTGAATTTTCGAGGACCTTATTCAGATTATCGATATTCCTATTAGCAACCTTATAAAGAATTTCATACATGTTGTTATTATCGTTCTTCTCCATTCACAAGATCAAGCTTTTTTATTTTTCCTTTATAAGAAATCAGAAGTAGATCTTCTTTTATCTCAATTTCCCCATCATTCTTAACCTTTTTCCTCCACATTACAGGGCCGTCAACTGAGGCGCAGAAGATATAACTACCAGAAACGACATAGAGTTTATCCTCGTTTTTTAGCGGTGGTTTTATAACATTACCTTTCCAAATAACCTTTCCATTTTTTATGTAATATATCTCATATCGTGTAATAAGCAGAGAACCCTCGGGAGTTGGTTTCTTCTTCTCTTTCTTGATAATTTTTGCGATCTTTTTTATAACCTCTTTTGGTTTTTCTTTAACTGTAATTATCTCTTCTCTTTCTTCTTTAAAATCTTCAATTTTAAATTTCTTTATCTCCTTTCTCTTAACAATAACATCATTTTTTACAAGTTTAACAACCTTGACCAAGGCAATTTCACCACCCTTGAGAGATTCTTTATTCAACAATTTCTCAACATTTTTTTCTGCATTCTTAACTGCCTTTTCTGTAACTACAACCTTTTCATTCTCTTTTAGAGAAGGTGCTTCTTCCATTATTTTATCAACTTTATTTTCCAATATCTTAACATTTTTTAAAACTTTAACCCTGCCTTTATATACTTTAATTCTTGTAGTTTTCTTTTTATCAGCCTCAACAATGAATCTAGTCCCTCTAACACCAGCTACCGCAGTTGGCGTTTTAACAAGGAAACTCTCATTTTTTAGCAATTTTTTTGTTCTGCATAACATCTTCCCTATACTCAGGTTTAAAGTTGTATTTTCTTTTTTTTCATAAATATCAAGTCTGGAGACAAGCATCTTCGATTTCTCCTTAATTCTAATTAATGAGTTTCCAATACTGATATCACAGGAGGATTGACTTCCAGTTGATATTACATCATTTTTACTTACAGACTCCCCGATTTCAACATCTAAATTGTTCTTTGTAACTTCTCCGATAAAAAAGCTGATTACTGCATAATCATCTTCTACAACTTCTGAACAACTCAAACAAAAGAGTAATGCAAACAATAATAAATATATTATTCTCTTCATCGTCTTCTCCTATATTTATATATTTAATGTAATTATATCCTAAGTGAAATCACCTGTTATATTGCTTCATACCTACTTAATTAACGACATAATAATGCATGATAATATAGGATAATTATTTGAGGATGCTAATTGCTGTATATTGATTATCCTTTCATTTCGGGAAAAAAATCATGAAGATATTGATATAATTATACAATTAAGTTTATACAATATCAATAACATTTTTTTTAAAAGAGAATAATCCTTATTATTATAATTATAATGCAGTAAATTTATATCAATTTACTGCATATACTTCTTTTGTTATAAGTAATCGAGAAATATATATGACTGTTAACTATCACCAGATTTATTCCTAATCATCCAGAACTTTTCCTAAAAATATTTGACAAAATGCTATTATAATTGTAATATAAATAAAATATCAATTAACCTATAAATACAAATTAGATATATTAAAATAAATATTATTTATTATTGGATTAAATAAAATTTTAGTTATAAATTATAGTCTGTTATAACGATAAATAACTACAAAGGTATCTATTAATTTAATTGATTTTATTATTTAACGAATTAACATAATAATCAATTTTGGAAAAATGATACTATAAAACCAGAATGATAATGGATATACAGATCTCATTCAAACCTATATGTATATCTTTACGTAACAATTAATATAACAAGGAGGAACTGAAATGATTCAAAAGGATATAATTGGAAAAATTATTATTATTTTCATAGCTTTCTTCATTTTTCAACCCTTTTATCTATATTCAAAAGTGATAGATTATAAAACTATCGATGACAGCAAAATATCAAGATATAACGAAGATAGGATTGCATTTCAACTGATTCAAAAATCTAATACAGTAGATAGAGATGACTCTACTGCATCATTATTAATTATAAGAGATAATAAAACGTATTTAATCAGAGATGGTTATGATGATCCTGATGTAATGCAAAAAAATTTAATCTTGCTTTTAAGAGGCAAATTGACCTTTGGTTCACAATGGACAAATAAAATAAACTCTAAACCTGATTTTGTCAGAATATCTGATAAAAGATTGGAAATGCTAAAAAATGTAAATGAAGAATTTGTTACTAAAAATTTTGGTGATTTCTATAAAAATGTAAGGAATGCTTTTCTTCAAAAACATGTTACTATTTTTCTTAATATGATGCAAGAAAGGAAAAAAAATAACATTAGAGTTGAAAGAAACCCTGTTCCTTTAATGCTAATTGAAGATTCACCAAAGGAAACAAAATTTTCAATTACTGTCTCTGGTAAAACTATTGGCGACACAGTTTATTATGCAGAGGATGCAGATGGCGATGGGGTAACCGAAACATTTTCTGTAGATCTATTAGACAGCTTTGATTGGGGATATAAATCAGGACCTAATATTATACTTATATATAATAATCAGGAAGAGGATATTAAAAAGATAATTGGTAAACTCACTCATTATGCCTATTACGGATCCCCTGAAGAAGGGAAGGGGATTCTCTCAAATTTTCCAAGTGTTAATGATATAATTGAGGAATATCAACTCGAAAAGATTGCAATAGGCAGTGGAAAATGAAAAACAGCTATCTGTAATAATGATGCCCTGAAAATAATGAATAAGAAGATGTTATATTTTATTCAATGATTTATATAAATCCTTTAGTTTTCGGAAGTATTTATAATCATTACCAGTTATATCGCCTAATTTGACCTTAGGCTTTGCTGTTGGACCATGGAAATCGGAGCCAGTAGTGATAAGAAGGTCGTTGCTTTTCGCATAATCGATATAGAAATCTACATCATCTGGAGTGTGATAAGTAGATACAGCCTCAATACCTAGAATACCGTAGTCCCTTATAATATCAAGGAATTCCCTCTTCTTTAAGAATATTGGGTGAGCCAGGACCGGCACTCCATCTGCTTTTTTAATAATATTCACACCTTCTTCCACTGAGATTGACTGAAATGGCACATAACCGGGTTTACCTTCTGATAGATAATCTTTATAAAAAAAACCTAACCTATCCTTTTTTTTACTGCCAGATAGATATTCATGCAATCTCTTGTTATCTATATTTAGTTCATTTTCAAATATTTCAATCATTATAGAAACAGCAGTGGGAGGTCTATCCCCTGTCATCTCCCATATCCTCTCCTCATTCATTGAAAATCCCAGATCTTTAAGCTTCTCAATTCTCTTTTTAGCAATAATAATTCTTTTCTCTATTATTCCATTTAATGATTCATCAAGTTCAACATTGTTCTCATCCACAAAATACCCAAGTATATGTTGCTGAGAGTTATCTTTTGGAAGGATTGTAGTAAGCTCAACCCCAGGTATATATTCAATATCATATTTATCTTTAATATTTTTTGCCGTACTAATAGATTCAATTGAATCATGATCTGTAATTGAGATTGCAGATAACGATGATTTTTCTGCGAGCTTGAATATCTCCTCGACTGAAAGATCAGCATCCTCACTGAAATTGGAATGGATATGTAGGTCTATTCTTTTTTCCATAAATAAAATGCCTCTGGATAATTATGTGAAAAAACTAAAAATAATATTATATATAAAGTCATTTTTTGACATATAATTGCTATATAAAACTGTTTATAAACGATCATTGAAGATTATGAAAAGCAAAATTCCAAAGAAAGTAAGTAGTTTTTGCAATTGAATAATAGATATAAGAAATAGAAATCACCCTTCATCGTTTACTTAAAACCATTTATTTGACAAATTTTTCAATTAGTCTTAGTGGAAATGTATTTTTAACATGTGTTCTTTTAAGACAATAGTTGTCCCTTGTAATAATATTTGATCCATAGTCTGTAGAAAATACCCTCTGATAACCAGCAAATTGGCATAATTCAATAATTTTCAGACTGTACCTGCCGTAGGGGAAGGCGAAATATTTTACATTTTTTTTCATATAAAGCTCAATGATTCTTTTCGATAGATATATTTCTTCAAATAGTTTTCTTTTTGATTCTGGTGTATTCTCTTTAGATATTTCATTCAAATCCGGATGACTAATTGTATGACATTCAATACTTATCCCTTTCTTCTCCATTTTTCGTAGTAATTCCCATGTAAGATTTCTCTTCGATTTTGTAAATATAAAGTCTATATAAACAAATAAAGTAATTGGATATCCAAATTTAGATGCAAGCGGCAGCAGCTGATGATACATTGAAGGGAATCCATCATCAAAGGTTATTGCAATTGCCTTTTGATTAAATGGTTTTGGGATTTCAATTCTTTTTACAAGCTGCTCAAGGCTTATTACATTTATTTTCTTATCTATGAACATCTCAAACTGAGATGATAATGTTTTCGATGGTAAAGAAAATACCCCTTTACCATCAATATTATGATACAGAAGAATCGGCGTTGAAAAAAGTCTTGATTTGATCTCTCTCTTCTTAATCCTCCATTTTACAGGTGTATAAACCATTGAATTCATGTCTTCATTCTCAAGATTAAGAAACCAATAAAGAGAAAAGAAGAGGATAATAATAGTAAATATACTAAAAATTACATATGAAAGCTTCATTTATTTATTGCCTCAAATTACTTTATGACAATAATTTTATATCTCAGTGTAATATAAATCGACATAGGCTCAGAATATATAAAAGAGGACAGATAGTTTTAGCTCTTCATGTTTATTTTTCGGGAAACAGCTTTGGAAATATAAATATTATAATATAGAAAGATCGGTTTATAGAATTCCAGATATCTTGAATTTCTATAATTCAGCTATATCCCATATCCTTCTTCCTGGAATACCACTCTCCAAAAGAATTACTCTTCTAATAGATGGAATATTCTCAGTTATTGTTTTTTCAATAGATTCTCTAAAGGTATCCTCTGAACCAGGAATAACTTGAATATCTTCATCAACTATTACAAGACCAAGATCTATTACACAGCTTTGATCATAAATCCAGACTTTTCTTATAAAGGCGTCTATTGGAACTGTCAGAGAAGTATTTTCAAAATAGGAGCCTTTAACAACATGCTTAAATAAAAGTCTAATATATCCTTCCCTGTCTTGAATAACCGGAATATTCCTTTTCTCTTTCAATATACTTTTACCGTCTATATCAGGAATAAAGATATTAATTGACATCTTTTTCTCAAGAATTGGGAACCTAGGAAAGATATCAAAGGGATTCTTATCTGTATGATAACAAAATGATAAGTAATTTAATAGCAATAAGACAGCAATAAGAAGCATAAAAGAACGTTTTATTTCTATTTTTTTTAATCCAGTATTCATCTTCAATTCTCAAATTTCTAAAATTAGTTTGATAAAATTATATTATTTAGGTAAATTATTTTGCCAGAAACTAAGGCTAAAGAAAAAAATTAAATCCAAGGAATATATTTAATTCAGAAGAATTAAACAAGGCACCATAGCATATATTTTTATATTTGTATATTAAAAATTATCATTTATTATTTATTAATTTGTTATATTTTTTTATAAAGTTTATAATCCCATCACCAATACCCTTTGCGATTTTTTTCTGATAACCATTCCTCATCAAATATTTACCTTCTTTAGAATTTGTAATAAATCCGACCTCCACAAGTACAGATGGCATTAAAGCCCCTCTTAAAACAAAAAAATCTGCTTTTTTTACACCCTTAGATTTAAATTTCCATATCTGTTTATCCATACCGGACTGAATAGAGTTAGCCAATATTGAGCTTTCTTTCTGTATCTGAGTTGTAATCATAATAGCTTCAATATATTCAACATCATTATATTTTTTTTTCTTCATTTTATTCTCAAGAATTACTACATTATTCTCTAATGCAGCAGTTGCTCTGGCATCTTCATTTGTGGGATTCTGCGACAAGAAATATGTTTCAAAACCTGACACCTTTTTAGAAATAGAAGCATTAGCATGGATACTGACAAATATACCATTCTCATTAGACTTCAACAGACTATTAGCAATCTTGGTCCTTTCCTCTAGCTCGATAAAAACATCAGCTCTTCTTGATAATTTTATCATTATGCCTTTTAGTCTTCTCTTTAAATACTTCTTAAGAAATTTTGAGATTTTTAAAGTAACCCATTTTTCCTTTTTCCCCCCAGAACCTATCGCGCCCGGATCCTTCCCTCCATGACCAGGATCTATAACGACAAAGCTGATTTTGTCTCTGGATGTATCTATTGGCTTTTTTCTCTCAATACCGCTTTTTTCTTCTGGATATTTCGCAAAAGGGGATCTATATTTACTATGAAAAATGAACTTCGAGCCTTTTCTAACAATTACAAGGTCTGGAAAGAAGGCACAAACTATATCTTTAATAAACTTAAGTGGGAGAAAAATTTCCCCTTTTATTCGTATAATATTATATTCTGCCTTTTCAAGAGTTCCATCAATCAGTATCAGCGAGAAGCCAACCTGATATACAACAACAGACCCTTTATAAAATAGCTTTCCTCTTTCTGAAATTATATCAAATGAGTTGTTAAGATCAAAGGTTTTAATAAAATCACATAATGAAACATACTTCTTATTATTATAAGATTTGATTTCAATGGTCTTATCAATTGCAGAATGGAGTGGATCTGTAATGAAAAGAAAAAAAAATAGCAGGATGAAATATTTTTTACGATTTATTATCAAGATAAACCTTTAAGTATGTCTTGAAGGAAATCACTGTAGATATTACAAGAAAAAAGGCAAATAATATCACTGAAATTAGCTGAAGAGTTAAACCATGAAAATTATAAGAAGGAGACCAAATATAAACTAATCCTGTAAGAGCGATACTAGTAACCATTAATTTACCAGCCAGATTCGGTTTAACCTGAATATCTATTTTTGAAAAAAGAAACGCCCCACCAATGATAGCATATAAATCTCTAAGAACAAGAAGGATTACAATCCATAGAGGAAATTCTTTATATATATGAAGCAAGAAAAGCCCTGTTGTACATGCAATTTTATCTGCTATAGGATCGAGGAACTGCCCTAGTTTTGAAACCTGATTTAATAATCTGGCAATATAACCATCAAAGTAATCTGTAATAATGATCAGAACAATAATCATTAGGGCTAAATAATCATACTTTACCATTCCTGTAATATCTTCAAGATAAAGAAAATACCCAAAAAAAGGAACTAATAAAATCCTAATAATTGTTAATAAATTTGATACAGTATAAATTTTGTCCGAGAAAAGATCATTAGTATTCATATAATACTCATATTTTTTTTTTACATATTCATTCCATATTCTCTTTCGGTCAAGATAATTTCTTCTAAATTATCTTACTAATGGCATTATTTTTACAAAAGAATTCTATACTACTCTCCTATATTTTAATTATAG
>JAXHTB010000130.1:0-9241 GCA_034190185.1 Spirochaetota bacterium
CCTTATATCTCTTCCATAATATTCGATATATTCTTTTTCTTGTGGTAATGTCTGAATCATGATATTTTTGATAATATTGTTTAAAATCTTTAAGTAAACGAACGACATTGCCCTTCTGTAAAAATATAGGATAAGTTATAGCACGATATTCCTTCCTGATTATCTCTTTAGTCCTTTTATCCTTTATTTCATTTGAAAAATCATATAATAATAATTTTTCTTCTTCCTGTTTAAGGCATTTCTCAATATATGGAGTCAGGTACTTTTTCCCTAATCTCAATTTCTTAGTACTGTATCGCACCCTTCCTTGGTCATCTGTAAGAATTATATTTACGATATCAGAATTATAGGCCTTAAAATTTGTAGATTCCCTCTTAATAGTATCATATTTAATACGTAACTCCTTTTTTGTTGTCATAATATTCTTATCAAGATAAAATTTGGCAGGCCCGCTTAAAATGCGTGTCAATGTTTCTGCTTTTCTATATTTTTCATTCTCAAGCAGATTTCTTTGATTCATAAACATTATTGCTGTAAATATCGATATTATAATAACCATAACCAGTGACAATAATCCAAGAAATCTAATTCTTATTCCAAAAATCACCTTCCGTACTTTATCTTTATTATTATCAATATTGAACAATTTGAGTACCTTAGTTACTATAATATTTTTTCAGTTTACAAGATATATCAATTCTTTTTAATTTTAGTGAGATCTCCAATAAGTACCTTCAACATTTATATCATTACATGTTATGCAGTAAATAAAGTTGCGAAGTGCCATTCTTACCTAGTAACATTATTCATGTTAATATTATAATGATTATGTTAGTACAGATGTTCCTTACATTTCACCAATTTTATCATACTTTCTATAAATAATATAGAGACAACAAAATAATGATAAAAATATCATTAGAATTATTTTGAAAAGTCAACTCTTTATTCAATTGACTCAATAAAAGCTAAGTATCTTTCGATAGATTAATTGTAATGTAAAGTAAATTATTTAATTATTATAATAAAGTTGATTAATTATATTATTTTTATTGAAATTCACTCTTATTGTGAAAAATTGCTATATATAATATTATAAAAAGTAAATACTCATGAATAAACAATTTCTAAAAAAACAGATCGGATAAAACTAAAATAAATAAATTCAAATTAGGGAATTAAATTCTTCTAATCAGGATCTATCCAACTGCTTTCTAAATATAATACAATATGATCAAAATCCTTTTAACATCAGACATTCACCTTGGAATAAAAAGTGACAATCCACCAATACCAGAAGAAGAAAGAATAAATTCATTCAACAGAATCACTAAATTTGCAAAAGAGCATGACCTTCTTCTAATTGCTGGCGATCTCTTTGACAATACAAATATAGATGGCAATATCCTTGACCTTGTCTCAAAAGAATTCATGTATTTAAGAGAGAATAATGTCGAAATTATCTGTATTCCAGGGGAGAATGAATTAAACAGCTATGGATCGATCCCTGACTTCTTCCTTAACTTAAATCTATCACACCTTTTTTCAGATTTAGATTACTCCCCTTTTACCTATGAAAAAAACCAACAGAAAATTTTTATTTATGGCCTTCCTGCTTCAAAGAAAATTGATATATCCAAAATTAAAAGGGTATCAGAAAAGGGTTTTCATATCGGAATGTTTCATGCAAATTTTATTTTTCAGGATTATAATGATATTAAAAACATCTATAAATTCACAAGTCAGGATGTTAAATCGCTGAATCTTGATTTCTATGCCCTTGGACATCATCATCAATTTAAATTATATAAATCCCACGATCAGATAATTGGAGCGTACCCTGGAAGCTCTGAAGCAACATCCTATGAAGAGAATGGTAATAGATATGCACTCTCAGTTATAATCAGCAATAACGAAATTAAACAGATAAAGGGATTGATAGTAAACTCTGTTATAATAAAAGAAACGATTATTGACTGCAATAAATATAAAGATCCAAACGAAATCTACAAAATTCTTGAAGATAATAAATCTTCTAATATGATTATTAAAATCATTCTAAAAGGAAAAAGAAATTTTAAATTTGATTATAATATAATAGATGAATACAAAAAAAAATATCTTAATCTTGTTTTCTCTGACAAATCACAACCATCTATCGATTTCTTAATAGAAGAATATCAAAATGAAAACTCATTACGTGGGGAATTCTTCAACCTCTTACAAGAAAAAATTGCAAACGATGAAATACCTAAACAGATTGATATAGATAAGCTTTCAGAAATATTAAATCAATCTGCAAAAAACGGCTTATATTCTCCGGAGGATTGGTTATGCAAATAATCGAGTGCATAACTACAAAACCTGGTCTATTTGATAATAAATCGATCAAATTAGATGAAAAACTAACAATTATATACGGAGAAAATGACTCTGGTAAGAGTCTTATGGCAAAAGGAATTATTGATACATTATGGGGCGGTTTTTCAGATTCATCGATGCTGGATAAAAAAACATGGGATAACCTTTTTATGGAGGTTTTTTTATCAAACTCAGTAAATAAATACAGACTAATTAAAGATAGAAACGAGTCATTTGAAATTCTCATGGAAGATATATCCCTTGGGAAAAAATATTTTAAAGAGACACCAAATATAATAAATGAAAACGATAAGGAAGAATTTCCACTATCAGATCTTAGATCTTCTAAAGAGAGTAAGTCATTATACGATTTTTTCAAGAAAATTGATTTTATCTCTTTTATAAATATCTCTTTTTTACCTTCACCTGTAAAACAAAATAACGAAAATTCGATAAATTATAACTCATTCAAACACCTCTTACTTAATGATAATGTAAATTTTTACTCTCTTTATCAAACTCTTCAAAAACGCTTTAACCATGAAGAGCCATCCACATTCAATAATCCCATCCTCAATGAGATACTAATAACAGAAGGTATTATTAAGGATTTCGATAAAAAAATACAAATTATTGATATACAGGATTCCAGAATTGAAAAACTTATCAGAGAAAGAACACTTATAGATGAAGAAATTAAGAAATTATCTTCAGAGCTTAATAGTCAACGCATAGAGAAGAATACACTGATAGAAATTCTTAATAATTTAAAAAAACTCGAAGATATAATAGAAAATATCCAGAAAAAAGAGGAAGAACTGCTTTTAGAAAAAGAAAAAATTCGTACAATTACAGAAGCTAAGTTAGAGATTAAAAACCTTTTCCCTCACTTTGAGGATTTTGATGAAGAATATTTAAAAAAACTAAAAGAAATTGAAAATTTATCAAATGAAATCAGAGATAAAAATATATTAATTGAAAAAATATATTTTGAGAGAAATAATCGAAAAAATAATCTGAGAAATAAGATTATTATAGTAAATATACCCTTATTTTTTGTAATAATTCTCAGTATTATTCCTGATATAAATTCTATTTTTTTTAAATCTTATTTTTCAGATCTACCTATCCTGATATATCTATCATGGATCAACGAAAATAATATCCTTATTGGAATCCTGATCCTCTCTGCAATCCTATCATTATTTGCGATTATCTATCATACATTTCCATTAAAATTTAAGAAGCTTAAACAATTGATGAATGAGCGATCTGAAATGGAAAAAAATATGATTAAACTCCTTAAAGATATAAACTTTAAGATGGATAATTATAGACTTGAATCGATATATCAATTCCTTGTCCAATCATATGAAGAATATAATGAATATTCACTTAAGCAATTTAGAATTGATAATATAAAAAAATCACTTCAAAATGATGTTTATATCAATGATCTAGAAGAGAGATTAAATCAATTGAACAATGAAAAAGATACAATTTCAAAATATATTGAAGAAAGATTGATAACTCTAAATGATCATGAATTTGATTTAGATATTAACAGTATGAATAACATGATTTTAAATAAAAATTATAGGATAAAGGATATAAAGGAATGTATAAAATCAAATGAAAAAATATCTAACAAAATAGATGAAGAAATAAAAATGAATAAAAATTCTAAGGATGAGAGGAATAAACTTATTGAAAACAAATTCAAGACTAAAGAAATACTTGATAATTTAAACAATCATCATAAATCGATCTCTTTTATTGCGCAGCTCTTGGAAGAGTCAGTTGACAGAAGAGAAGAGAAGCAGTTAGATAAATTAATTGAATCTATCAATGAAAAATTTCATTATTTAACGAATTATAACTATACTAATACTATAAAATATCAACAAATAAAAAATATTATAAAAGGTCATGAGTTTGATGATACCATTAATCCCTCCATCGTTCATTTACTCCATCTCTCCATCAAACTAGCGCTAACAGACTTCCTGGAAGAAATTGGTCTCAATCTTCCTTTAATAATTGATGAGCCTTTTCTTTTTATGAGTAATAATAGAATACAAACTATAAAAAAAATACTTGAAGATATATCCCAAAAAAGGCAGATAATTATATTTACTCATGACTCAAGCATAAGAGACTTGGGATACTTTATAGAATTATAGATTGTTTACTGCAATGGAATCTGATATAATTTACCTCTACAGAATTCTATCCCCCTATTTCCCCCTCGGAGGGAATTAAAGGGGTGGATGTAATTTATCGAAATATTCAACTAACGGTAAAATGAGCCATAGAAGCCTTATCATATGGATGTAAATACATTAAAATAAACGTAATTTGCAGAAAAATATTCCTTCAATGGATTATTTTATGATATCCAATAATGTAGTGTTGATGATATGAATCAAAATGAACAGAATAAATTTTCCGATAACATACTATTTGCCGGTCTAAGTGAAGTTTATCAGTTTATTGAAGAAGGAAGATTTGACAAAGCTGTAAAAAAACTCGACAGCCTTTTGGATATAAATCCTGATTATCCAGCATTACATGAAGGGTATCGAATTGCAAAATTTTGGGACAATCGAAAACTTGAGTTAAAAAATCACAACCTTGGAAAAGAAACTGCTGATTTTCTCATGTTTCAATGGAATAAATTTGTATCTTATGCAGAAGATAATAATATCACCAACTCAACAGCATATCGTTCTGCAATGAAATATATCTTTCAAACTGCATCCGAAAATTATAAGATAGCATTCCAATCCCAAGAAAGTGCCAAAGATAACTACGATCTTCTTTTAAATCTGGGAATCTGCTTTCTTACACTGGGAGAATATAATTCTGCCATAGAAACTCTGGAGTACGCGCGAAGCTTCTACAAAAGTAATGCCAAATTTATGACAATGCTTGGAGAGGCATATTCACATACTGGAGATTCATTAAAATCGATGCTGTATTTTAAAGAGGCTTTTTTCATAAATCCATCAGATGTTGACCTAGACACTCTTAGATCTGAAACTATTCTCAATTTGATTGAGATTGTAAAAACTAATAAACCCTATTGTGCTGATGTTA
This sequence comes from Spirochaetota bacterium, assembly GCA_034190185.1. GTDB lineage: Bacteria > Spirochaetota > UBA4802 > UBA4802 > JAFGDQ01 > JAXHTB01. The sequence goes on from JAXHTB010000130.1 coordinate 5,461, forward strand.
GGGAATGGATACCAATATTCGGATTTACTCATGGACTATTCTATGCAAGACGACAGATAAACTCTGAACAGCTTGAAATGATAAAGAGAGAGATTTATAGTCTAGAAAAGGGTTATCAGACTCAGAGTTCTGAAAAAATTGGCAATTCCAATGTTGTTCCAAGATTGATAAACAAATATCTATGGATGCTTGAGTATTTTAAATATCAGAATTATAATCAGCAAAGTATAACTGAGATAAAGGAAAGACTTATACATATAGATAAAAATATATTTGAAGATTTTTTTAAGAATACTGAGATTTAAGTAAAATAATTATCACAGGGTTTATAACATGTACTTAAATTGTATGGAATATCGAAAGTCGATGCAACTTCTCTCACTTAAAAAGCGATATGAAAAGGAAGAACTAACACCTGAGAAAAAAGAAGAAATAAAAAAACAAATTATCGATCTCGAAAAGGAACTTGAGATTGATTGAGGAATTATAATCAATTATCTTACATCAAGGAGATAAAGTAATCAACAACTTGTTCCTCCAATTTAATATTTTCAAGCATATTTATCTGCTGCAACCCTGTAGGGCATGTAATGTTTATCTCAGTTAAAAAACCATCTATTACATCAATACCTGCCATATGAATACCATTTTTTATAAGTAATGAAGATATTGTATTTACGATTTTCTGTTCCTTCTCTGTTATATTAGTCCTTTGAGCACTTCCTCCCTGCCCAAAGTTTGCAAGATAAGAATCCTCCGAAGGGACCCTGTTTACAGCTCCAATTGCTTTTCCCCCAAGAATAAGAATCCTTTTATCTCCCTTATCTATATCCTGAATATACCTCTGAACCATTGCAGCTTCAGATTGATCCTTGGTAAATTTACCTATTACATGAGTTATATCTGGATCCCCCTTTTGAATTCTCCATACACTTCTTCCCTGATACGAATCAAGCTTTTTCAAAATTACGCCTTCTGGATTTCTTTCTAAAAAATCAAGTATTCTAGTTTCATCAGATGTAATAATCGTATCAGGAATAAGCTTAGGAAAATTCATTATTATCAATTTTTCATTATAATTTCGCAGAGCTTGTGGTGAATTAACTACAATAGAGCTGGAAAGTGAAAGCATCTGAGTTGCATAATGAAAGTTCAAATCATATGGAGGTTCTTTTCTCATAAAAATAAGATCAAATGAATCCAAAAGCATATCATCTATCTTATCAATAATATAAGCATTTTCTATAAAACTTATTATTTTTGAGGAAGTCCAGACATTATCTCCTGAAATATATAGGTCCTGTATTGTACAATAATTTGTTTGTATACCTCTTAAATATGTTGCAATCATTATTGCATATGTAGTATCTGTTGATGGGACTAACAATTCTATTGGATCAATGATAAATAACCACCTATTCTTAGCTCTGCTCATCTTGTTGCCTATGTTCATATCCTATTGCAATGTTGGAGATATCTGCTAAAATTCCATATAAAGATAAATCATCATCAGAAGTAATACTGTTTATTATTGGCTTTGTGATATTATCTTCCAATAGAATATCGAATTTCATCCCTGGAGAATTAAGACTCGATTTACTGTTCTTTTCAGCATGTATTCTCATAAAGCCCCCAAGAACTTCACCACCAACGCTGTATAATACAGGTTCTGCAGGATTTGAATCTACCTGGTGAATAGTCTGAATACCTTCCTGAATCATCAGACTCGTAATTCTGGTTCTCTGCTTTCCAAAGAGCATTTTATTTCGCTTCTTGCGATTAAGACTTAATATCTCACTCCCACTGGAAGCGTTAATAATCCCCATACCATAGGTTCCCGAATTATCCTTGATAAATACATAAGGTTTACTATCGATACTATACTGATCATATTTTTCCTGAATACTAATCAAGAGCTCATTGACCTTTTCTGAAATCGATTCAAGATTTTCCTGATTATTAAAATTTACATCATTAATTACTGTATACTGTGTTTTAAGAAACCATGGATCGATATCAAGCATATCTGCAAATTCATCTATCAGACAGTCAAGGTATCTAAAATGAGTGCTTTTTCTTCGGTGATACCAACCAAGAAAAAATGGAGGAATTATCTTCTGGTTAAGATTATCAAGTAGTTCAGGTTTTTTTACTGAAAAATCATTATTCAAAAGCACAAGACCATCCTTAAATGACATTGTCTGGATCTTATTGCCATATCTTCTCATTTTTTCAAGTGTTAGCAGATGACCATTACTATCCTCAACCTCAATAGCATCACCAGTAATATCATCTCTCAGACTACCTATAACTACATGGTAACCTGAATCAGTCAGGATCCTTTTCAATGCACAAAGATTGCTTAAATAGTATTGATTTCTTGTATGAGCTTCTGGAATAATTAAAATACTACTACCATCGAATATCTTACTAATATAATCCTTAAAAGATATAACAGCCTTATCCCAAGCCTTTTCATCAAGATTATTAAATCCTGCTGGGAAGAGATTAGAATCAACTATTGCTGCTTTATACCCGCTATCTCTTATATCAAAGGATGAATAGATTGGCAAAGGCAGTCCATTCTCTTGCAGGAGCAGACGTTGCTTATGAAACCAATCTTTTACTTTCGCCTTGTATTGATTAATTTTTAATTGAAGTTGTTCAATCATTATGTTATATTATTATTTAAAGAAATACACATCTTTTCTTTGAATTATTTGGCTGCTTATTATATCAATTTCACTAAAATGATCTTTAGCGTTTGTTTTGATGTTACATTATATAAATATCAAAGACAACAAAAATATATCGTACAAACTATTTTGTTATTATTGTGGACTATTAGTAACTCTATGTTTTTGTAGTCAAGCAGAAAATAAAGAGATTAAAAACAGACAAACTGATAAACTACGAAAATTTATTTATAAAAAAATTCTATTAAACAATACAGAAGGATATTTCTATGATCACTATTTTTAAAAAAATTAATAATCTATCAATTCAAAATAAGATATTTCTATCTGGATGTATGTTAATATCTGTTTTTGCAATATTTATTTTTTCATATTTTCTTCCACAAATTAAAGATTCCCTAATAGAACAGAGAAAAGTTCTGCTAAAAAATATTACTGAGACAGGGATAAGTATTTTAAAAAAAATAAACAATTCATATATAAATGAAAATTTAACAGAAGAAGAAGCGCGGACAAAAGCGATAGGGCTCATCAAACATTTAAGATATGGACCTGAGGGAAAAGATTATTTATGGATAAATGACTTCAACCCCAATATGATAATGCACCCATATGTAAGCAGTCTTAATGGCAAAGACCTATCTGATTACAAGGATCCTAATGGGAAACGTCTATTTGTTGAATTCGTTAAGGTATGCGAACAAGACGGCGAAGGATATGTGGACTATATGTGGCAATGGAAAGATGACAAGTCAAAAATAGTTCCTAAATTATCCTTTGTTAAGGCTTTCAAACCATGGGGTTGGATAATTGGAACAGGCATGTATTTAGAAGATGTTAATAAAGATGTTCAATTATATAAAATTAGATATTCGATAATAATTATTTCTCTGACAATTGGCATGCTTATCTTTTGCTATGTTATCTCCAAATCGATATCAAGACCATTAGTTAAGATTGTACAGTCTTTAAAAGAGGTTTCAACTGGCTCAGGTGACCTTACTAAAAGAATACATAAAAATAAAATAAACTGCAGCAAATTCCTAAAATGCAATTATCATGATTGTCAACTATATGATAAAGAG